>CAYNWI010000146.1:0-6374 GCA_964400825.1 uncultured Anaerolineae bacterium
GATGTTGCTGGGGGCGAGGGCCACCAGGTGGCCAGCGAACGTGGAAGCGGAGGGACTGTAGCCAGCGGTCGGCAGGGCGGCACTGGACAGGGCCGTGAGGAAAGCGACAACAGCCAGCAGACTGATAATGACAGTCACCGGACATCTCTGGTTTCGCTGCATGATTTCAATCTCCTTTTCCGGTCATCTGGGCGCTTACATTCAAGGTTCAGTGAACGAAAAGTTTCACGGGTAGCTCTTCAAGACGATGGGCAGGTAGACACGCTGCCTGGCGCCACAGACCTGCACCTGAACGTCATCCACGTAGAAGCTGGTGGGACTCTCCTCGCTGGTCTCGGCGTGGAATGTCACGCCCGTGAACTGGCCGGCGTAGCTGCCCATGTCAAAGGTGCTCTGATGCCAGACATTTCTGGGCGAACTGTTGGTGATGGTCTCAATGGCCATCTCGTCACCCTCATCCCCAACCACCACGACCATGATGTCCGCGTTGAGATCTGGATCCGCGCTCTCCACGTACCACCAGTAAGAAAGCGTCATGGACATTGCACTGGGTGGGAGCTCTGTGCCAGCGAAGACCTCGTCCCAGGCGTTGTTGGCGCCGCCCAGACGGACGCTGCGGATGCCGTCGTGGGCCCGGGCGGTGGTGACTTGCGTCCCGCCGACCGAACCCCAGGGTGGCAGGAGGCCGGCCTCGAAATCGCCGTGGGGCAGGACGTTCTCACAGGTTGGCGTGGCCGTTGCAGTAGGTGTGGGCGTGGGGCCAACGGCACTCGTGTACCGCCAGAGGCTCTGGCCGTCCGTGCCGGCGAACACCGTCTGTGGACTATCTGGGGCGACCTCCAAGACCGGAGCATAACGGTTCCATGGTAGCGTGGTGCCAAGTTTGGTCCACGAACCGCCCCGGTCTGTGGACACGTAGACCCAGGAAAAGGAGGCATAGAGGGTTCCATCGCTGACGTAATCTGGCGAAAGAACCAGATCGAGGACGTATAGGTGAGAAGCGTACTCGTTATTGGCCGCGCCCCAGGAATCCCCGCCATTGGTGGATTTGAAGATCCCCCCGCCGTAGGTCCCTGCGTAAAGTGTCCTGTCCGTGGCATATCCAGGAGAGATGGCCAGAGCGGTTATCTCCATGTTGGTGATCCCGCTGTTAGCCGCGCTCCAGGAATCACCACCGTTGGTAGACTTGAACACCCCGCCCTGATATATGCCGGCAAAGAGGGTCTGGTCGCTGGCGTAGTTGGGGGAAACGGCCAGCACTTGCACTTGCTTTGAGGGGAGTCCGGGGCTGGCGTCATTCCAGGTGCTCCCCCCGTTGGTAGACTTGAAGACGCTGCCGCTATAGGCGCCAGCGAAGAGGGTCTGGTCCGTGACGTAGTTCGGCGAGAGAGCCAGGGACTCCACGCTCCAACTCGTCAACCCGCTGTTGACCGGCGTCCAAGAATTGCCCCCGTTGGTGGACTTGAACACTCCGCCACTGTAGATTGCGGCGAAAAGCGTCTGGTCGCTGGCATAGCCTGGCGAGACGGCCAGGGCCTCCACCCACAAGTTGGTCAGCCCGCTGCTGGCTGCCGTCCACAAGGCGCCACCGTCAGTGGAGCGGAACACGCCCAGGAGTTGGGTCCCGGCGAAAAGGGTCTGGTCGGTGGCATAGCTGGGCGAGATGCCCAAGGCCACGACGTCAATGTTGGTGATGCCGGTGCTGGCTGCGCTCCAGGAGCTGCCGCCAGAGCTGGACTTGAAAACACCACTGCCGTAAGTACCGGCGAATAGGGTGCTGTCGCTGACGTAGTTCGGCGAGGTGGCCAGGCTCTCCATCTGGATGTTGGTGAGTCTGCTGTTGGCAGCCTCCCAGTTGTCGCCGCCGTCAGTGGACTTGAAGACCCCCGCGCTGCCGGTGCCAGCGAAGATGGTCTGGTCGCTGGCGTAGCTTGGCGAAAGAGCCATGGTGTTCACGTACGTGCTGGGAAGCCCGCTGCTGCCCCAGGAGTCGCCGCCGTTGGTGGACTTGAAAACGCCACTGCCACCGGTACCCGCGAAGATGGTCTGGTCGCTGGCGTAATCTGGCGAGAGAGCCAACGATCGTACCTGGGTGGTGGTGAGTCCGTTGCTGACCGCACTCCAGGAATTGCCGCCGTTGGTGGACTTGAAGACTCCATCCCCCATCGCAGCGAATAGGGTCTGATCACTAGCGTAATTGGGGGAGATGACTAGGGCGTTCACATACAGGTTAGTGAGACCAGTATTGACCGCGCTCCAGGAACCCCCACCATTCGTGGTCTTGAAAACTCCACCGCCACCCGTCCCCGCAAAGAGGGTCTGGTCGGAAGTGTAGTTGGGCGAGATAATCAGGACATACACGTAGGTCTCTGTGAGGCCCGTGTTGACCAACTGCCACGAGTCGCCGCCATCGGCGGATTTGCGCACACCGCCGTACAAGGCCCCTGCGGAGCCAGCGTAAACCGTCCGGTCAGTGGCATAGGCGGGAGAGATGGCCAGCGCCTTCATTTGCCCGTAGATGAGCCAGCCTGCTGTAGGCGTCGTCCAGGTGCTGCCCCCGTCGGTGGACCTGAAGATCCCGACCGAGGTGGCGGCGAAGAGGGCGTGGTCGCTGGCGTAGTTCGGGGAAACAGCCAGGGCCTCAATGATGCCCCCGTACATCCCCTGAGAGCTCTGCACCCAAACACTCCCGTCGAAGCTCTGGACCGGCCAGCCAGCTACCGCCGAGTTGGCGATGAGCAGCACCGTCGCGGCTGCCAGCAACACAATGCTAATCAAAGCCGTTCGGGTTCGCATTTTCCCCTCCCTTTTTGTCGTACATCAGATCAGGGTTTCACTCCTGTCACGCAACACGTCTTCACGTTTGACGCTTCACAACGTCTCCTTTCACTTGTCCTACAGCGCCTATCCCTCAGCGCGCCAGACGTGCACTACCGGCTTGCCCCCGTCGGCGTACAGTTCCAGCACGTACAGTAGAGCGTTTTCCCGGTCGTAGGCCACCGCACCGATGCGGTAGCGACGCTGGTTGCCCCAGCCCAGCGCCACCTG
This sequence comes from uncultured Anaerolineae bacterium, assembly GCA_964400825.1. Lineage (GTDB taxonomy): Bacteria > Chloroflexota > Anaerolineae > VGOG01 > VGOG01 > CAYNWI01. Next base: position 3,049 of record CAYNWI010000146.1, read on the forward strand.
ATCCCCCGCCGGCGGATCGAGGTACAGGTGTTCGTCTATGTCCAGAGAAGTGTAGGGTTGCGGCTCCCAGGATTCGATGGCGCCGGCGGCAACCTGGGCGAGCTGTGCCGGGTCGTACAGGATAAATTGGGCATCGAAGCGGGTGCTCCACCATCCCCTGTAACTCACGCAAGTTACTTGCTCCTCGTCACAGCAACCCGCATAGTCTTCCACTGGACAGGATGAGCCATCGGCCATGCGGCACGTGTCGAAATCTGTCACATGCTGATCTACGCAGGGATATTCGGGGCCGAGGGGGTTGATGTAGCCGTACCAGTGCTTTGTGCCCGTGCTCTTGGTGCCAGCGAACAGCACGGCGCTCTTGCCCGAGGGGGTTGTCATCCAGGCGCCACCTTCCCATTCGTCGGCGTGCTGGTAGCCGTCCAGACAGCGCACAAAGTCGGGGGTGTTGTACACGTTCTCGTACAGCAGCAGGGTGGTCTCGACCAGGTGCGTGCCTGAGGGCGGCGCCGAGCCATCGGGCAGCCAGGGGCGATAGGCGAACAACGCCGGCCCCATGCCACCCTGACCGCCGTCCCTGAAACGCCCCGTGGCCAGGTACCGGCCTTGTGCGTGCGCGTCGGCCCAGGATGCGGGAATGTCGAACAGATAGCCGTTGGTGCTGTACAGGTCCTGGTAGCCGATAAACCACACGCCTTGCAAGTTGGGCGAATCCAGCGTGGGATTGAACCAGGCGTGGGAAGGCACATCGGGCGGCTGGAGATGCTGCCCCCAGGCCAGATGGATCTTGGGACCGGTGGCCGGGTAGTTGAGGTATTGCATGCCCACTTTGGGGATCTCCTCGAGCTGGGTGAAGTAGCCAGCGGCCACGTCGTGGAACCCCTGGATGAAGGCCACCTGAGGGAGATCTGCCGGGTTGTCGGCGATGGCTGGCACGGGGATGCTGACCTCGGCCACCTGGTTGCCGTCGGGCAAGTCACCATAAGCCATCCGGTCGTGCCCCATGACGAACAACGATCCGGGATAGGGGTCTGTATTGGCGGGGTCGCCAGCGGGGTTGAAGGTCATCGCGTTGCCGCCATAGGCGAAGGTTTGCGGCGGGGTGTCGCCGCCGGGGAGTCGGAACGCGCCCTGGTACACCAGGTCCGTCGGCTGGATGAGGCCGGCGGGGATGACTGTTGTGGACGTCGGCGTGGGGGTGGGAGTTGAGGCGGGCCAGTCCTTCATGATCAGCGGCAGGTAGATGAAATGGTAGGCCGGCGGCGTGCCGGTACCAGTGGGCGTGGGTGTCCTCGTTGGCGTAGAGGTAGGAGGTGCACTGGTGGCAGTGGGCGTCACGGTCACAACCCCTACGGTGTAGTTGACCACCAGCCGGGGGCGAAGGTTGGCAGTGCCGTAGTTGCGGCTGTAGTAGTAGTGGTAGGTGTAGTCGCCGCTTAAGGGGCGGAGCAACAGCCCGTAGTTGGGCATGCCTCCCTCGACCCAGGCGCGCACGGCGGCGGTGGCGTCCAGACTGACCCAACCGTTTGCCATCCCGACCGGCAGTGTGACCTGACCCACAATCGCCGCGTCGAAATCACCGCCCGGGGTCATCCAGGCCGTGCCGGGGCTGGCCAGGGTCCAGGTGGCGCCGTCGGGGACGTAGCTGGGATCGGGCCAGAGTTCCCAGCCGGTCCCTTCAACCCAATCGCGGGTCACGCGGTAGAGAGCAATCTGCATGGCGTTTTCTGCGCCCGCCTCGTAGCGATATAGTTCCACAGTCGCACTGCTGATCGTGATGTCACCGGGCAGAGCAGAGATGTCCCATCGCACCAGGCTGCGGCGGTACTCTTCTCCTTCGCCAAAGAAGGTCTCCAGGTTCTCCGTTCCACCCAGGTTGGCATTGGGTTCGGCGTCGTTGGCCAAGATCACGTCGGTCGTGCCGGCGTAACTGGCATTAGGACTAACACCATCTTGGAAGGTCATGGTCTGCTGGCCAGTGGGTGGCGTTCCCGTCGGTGTGGGCGTGGCCGTTCTCGTTGCTGTCGGCGTGGCTAGGGGCCGGGTGCCCGTGGGCGTGCTCGTTGCCGTCGGCGTAGGCGTGGACGGCGTGCGGGTGGCGGTGGGCGTGGCCGTCCCCCCATCCCCCTTCCAGCGGTGGTAGAAGACGTTGAGCAACTGGACGAACTCGCTGGTGGCTTTCTGGTGACCGGCCGTTGTAGGGTGGCTGTCGCCGCTGGGATAGGCCGAGTAATTGTTGTCTATGTCCTTGGTGTGTTGCTCCTCGCCGTTCCGCCAGCGATGGTGATTGCCGTCAAGCCAGTCCGCGTCATTTGGCTCCTCAGTCGTGTCAGGGTCATCCGTGCGGGTGGGACTGCCATTGGAGGTGAGGACGTTGTAGTAGTCAAAGACGGCCACGTTGTTGTAGAGGTAGCCATCCAGCCAATCATTTCTCAGCCAGTTGTTGAAGGCACGGGCGTTGGCGGCGCGTTCAGGTGCGGTCTCACTCTCCATCAGTGGTGGTGCGGTGATGACAATGAACAGCTTGTCCTGGCGGGTGGCGAAATAGGTCAGGATTTTGTTATAGACCGCCTTGGCGTTGCTCACCGAGTACTCCCAGTCGTTTGGCTCAGCGTATGGTGGGTCGTCGGGATTGCCCCACAGGTCGGAGTTGGGGAAGCACGACTTGAACATGATGATTTGGTTCTCGCCACCGGGATTGGTCGGCAGGCGAGACCAGTTGCCAAAACACATGCCGTCACCGCAGATATTCTGGCCACTCTCATTATGTAAGGCGCCCAGGATGATGTTGCTGCTCTGGCCGGTGAACCACTCAGGCCAGTTGGGGATATCCGTTCGGCTACCTATCCCTTCCGGCCCCCACCCATAGTTGGTGGCACTGACGTAATAGTTGTTGTCCATCAAAGCCCGGCCCAGCCCTCCATAGGGCTGATCCTCGTTGGGGTCGGCCAGCCAGTTTCCACCGGTGGAGTGGTGGATGAAGATGAGCTTGACAGGGGAGGCGGGCGGGTTGGGGTTGTCGGCGGTAAGCCGGCCCGGTGAGCCAGCTACGGTAGAAGTAGTGGCCAACACCAAGGTCAACGCGGCCACAACCGTCACTAGCGTCGCTACCCTTCTGGTTTGCATTTTTCCCTCCTTTGTTCGTTCTTTATGGTTACGGCAGCCGCTCGGACCAGTCTGGCGGCAGTGCAACCATGAACATCTCTACCTCGCCCGTGTCGAAGCGCCCCCAGTTGGTCGTAAAGAGCACCCGCGTCAGGTCGGGATTGGCACTGGCATGCGGCTCGGCCCAGTAGTGGTACTCCAGCGGCTGGCTTTCGTCCACT
>CAYNWI010000147.1:0-6362 GCA_964400825.1 uncultured Anaerolineae bacterium
ATGTCCATGTAGAACACGGTGATGTCGGTGTCTGGATAATGGTCCTTGAGCAGGAGGCTATCTTTGACGGTGTTCATGCAGCAGATGTTAGAGCAGTAGGGATTGCCCCGCCCGTCCTGGCAGCGGGAGCCGACGCACTGAATAAAGCCGATGCGCTGGGGCGTCCGCCGATCAGTGGGACGGATCAGGTGGCCCTCGGTGGGACCGCCAGCGGAGATCAGCCTCTCGAACTCCATGCTGGTGATGACGTTCTGGTAGCGGGTGTAGCCGTACTCGTCCATCTCCGTGGGGTCGTAGGGCTCCATCCCGGTGGCCACGATGACGGCCCCGACCTCGAACTCGATGATCTCGTCCTGCATGTCGAAGTCAATGCACTGCTTGTCGCAGGCTTCCAGGCACTTGCCGCAGGCGATGGGATTATCACCCAGGCACTCCTCAATGTTGATGATGTACGAGGAAGGCACAGCCTGGGGGAAGGGAATATAGATGGCGCGGCGGGTGGAGAGGCCCGTCTGGAACTCGTCGGGCTTGACCACCGGGCAGACCGCGACGCAATCGCTGCAGGCAGTGCACTCGGTCTCGTCCACGTAACGGGCCTTCTTGCGCACCCTGACCTGGAAGTTGCCCACGTAGCCGGAGATGTCCTCTACTTCGCTATAAGCTAAAAGCTTGATCCTGGGATGTCGACCGACATCCATCATCTTGGGGCCCAGAATTCATATACTACAGTCCATGGTGGGATAGGTCTTGTCCAGTTGGGCCATGATCCCGCCGATGGAGGGCTCCTTTTCCACGAGATAGACCTGGTGGCCGGCGTCGGCCAGGTCGAGCGAGGCCTGGATGCCAGCCACCCCGCCACCGATGACCAGCACCGCGTCGGTGACGGGCAACTGCTCCTCGGTCTGAGGGAGGAGCCAGTGGGCCCGCGCCACCGCCGCGCGCACGATGTCCTCGGCCTTGCGAGTGGCCGCCTCCCTATCGTGGAGGTGTACCCAGGAGCAGTGCTCCCGGATGTTGGCCATCTCGAAAAGATAAGGGTTAAGTCCCACCTCTTGAACGCAATTGCGGAAGGTAGGCTCGTGCAGGAGAGGCGAACAAGAGGCCACCACCACCCGGTTGAGATTGTATTCCACGATGTGGCGCTTGATCTGCTGCTGGCCGGGGTCGGCGCAGGTGTACCTGTTGCGGACCGCCACCACCACATCGGGCAGCGTCTCCGCGTACTCCCGCACCGCCTCGGTGTCCAAACTTCCCGCGATGTTCAGTCCACAATCGCAAACGAAAACGCCGATACGTAAATCATCCTTGGGCATTTGCACCTCCACAAGACGTAAAACGTGAAACGTAAAACGTAACCCTCACGTTTCACGTTTTACGTTTTACGCTTTCCCAATCCCTCGATAAATAAACCCCGCTTCCCGGCACGTTGTTGCGTCAAAGACGTTGCGTCCATCAACGATGACCGGCGTATGCATCAATCCTTTCACACACTCCAAATCCAGCCCAAAGTACACCTGGTGTTTGGTGACCAGGGCCAGGCAGTCGGCTCCGAGCAGAGCTTCGTCCAGATCACGGGTCAGTTCCTGGCCCTCGTAGCCCCAAACGAAGGGATCGTGGGCCACGACCCAGGCGCCCCTGGCCCGCAAGGCATTTATCAGCGGTTCAGCCGGAGTGTTGCGGACATCGTCCGAATCCTCCAGGTAGGCGATTCCCAAGACCGCCACCCGCGATCCCTTGACCTCCCTACCCGCCTCAGCCAGCGCCTCCTCCACCAGGCGCGCCATGTGATCCGGCATGGCGTCGTTGATGCGGCGGGCCAGGGTGATCATCGCCGTGTCCACGTCGCGGGCGCCGTATTCCTTCACTCCAAAGCGCAGCAGATAGGTGTCCTTGGGCAAACAATGTCCGCCCACGCCGGCTCCTGGAATGTGCATGTAGCGATCTGGGCGGGCGTTGATCAGCTCCCGCATCTCGTAGACGTCCACCCCCAGGCTCTCGCAGATCAGCGCCATCTCGTTGGCGAAAGCGATGTTGACGTCCCGATAGGCGTTCTCCACCGTCTTGGCCAGCTCTGCGGTGAGGACATCGGTGGCCGTGATCTCCTTCTTGACGATGGTGCTGTACAGCTCCACCGCCAACTCGGTGCTCCTGGCGTCAATGCCCCCCACCACGCGGGGGAAATCCACCATGAATTCCAACAGCTTGCCCGGCATCACTCGCTCGTAGGAAAACGCCAGGTAGAAGTCCTGGCCAGCTTTCAGGCCAGAGGTTTCCTCCAGAATAGGCTGCACGATGTTCTGGGTTGTGCCAGGCGCGACGGTTGATTCAATAGTCACCAAAGTGCCCTTCTGCATGTACTGACCCACGCTGGCGCTGACCTCGCGCAGGGAGCGGTATTGAGGAACCCTGCGGGTATCGGTTGGCGTCTGAACGTCAATCAAAATGGCGTCGGCGTCCTGGCAGACCGAAATGTCGTCCGTCACGTGGAAGGTCCCCTTCTTCACCACCCGGGCGATCAGTTCAGCCAGCCCCGGCTCGTCCCCCTCGAAGGGACTCTCACCCCGATTCAAGACGTCAATCTTCCAGCCGGAGCGCTCGGAGCGGCGTTGCACCCCTATCACCTTGTGGCCGGGCACATCAGCCAACAGCACCGCGCAAGGAATGCCGACGTATCCCATACCAATGACCACGATGGATTTCGGATTTCGGATTTCGGATTGCGGATTTTGCATTTTCCCTCCTACCAAGCCATCGCTTCGTCCACCAAAGTAACCAGATCACGTATCTCTATCCCAATCTCCTCACCCACCCTCGCGTCGTCCAGGGCACACCTGAAATGGATCTGGCACTTGGGGCAGGCGGTGACCAACAACTCGGCGCCGGTGGCCTGGGCTTCGCGCAGGCGGTCTACCTGGATCTGCTTGTTGATGGCCCCACAATTGGTCCAGCAACTGGTGCCACAGCACAGGGCGTTCTTGCCGCTGTGCTGCATCTCCACCAACTCCAGCCCCAGGGCCTCGATCACCTGGCGGGGCGCGTCATAGACGCCCAGGTGGCGACCCAGACGACAGGGATCGTGATAGGTGACCTTAAGCCCCCCCTCGATCCCCCCCAACTCTGGGGGGGAGGTTCCGACTTCCAACTCCCAACCTGCCAGAAGCTGTGAGATGTGCACGACTTCCATCCCCAGGTCGCCCACGTAGGCGGGGTAGTCAATCTTCAGCGTGCGGGCGCACTCCGGGCAGGTGGTGACGATGCGCTTAGCCCCCGTCGCCCGCAGCACGGCGATATTCAACTCGGCCAGCTTGCGGAAGTTGGCGACGTCCCCTTCCCACAGCAGGTCGTGGCCGCAGCAGCGCTCGTCCTCCAGGATGATAGGCTCGATGCCCAGGTGGTTGAGCACCCTGACCGCGCTGCGGGCGATCTCCACCCCCTGGGCGCCAATCTTGTTGAAGAGGACATCGTAATACGGCAGGCAGCCGACGAAGTAGACGGTGTCGGAATCGGCTGAAGTCTTGAGGTCTTCATCGAGCCAATCCATACGATTCTGCTTCAGTTCGGGCGAAGTCATCATCCGCATCCAGGTCTGGATGGCCTCGCCGTGGGTGCAGAGCCCTTCTTCGCCCGCCCCCCGCGCCAAAGCCCGCAGACCACGGATGAACTCCACGTAGTGAACGTCCGAAGGGCAGCGCGTCGAGCATCGCTGGCAGGTGAGACAAGACCAGAGCAGCGCGTCTGTCAACAGCTCCTCCCCCTCGCCCCACAAGACCTTCTCCACCGTCAGGCGAGGCGAGTAGGCTGGTTCCCGGCGCGAGATGGGGCAGACCGCAGTGCACTTGCCGCACTCCAGGCAGTAATAGGCTTTGGTGTTCTTGATGATCTGCTTAATGGCTTGCATAACCCCCTTCCCCGACCCTTCCCCCTGCGAGGGGGACGGGAGACCCTGACTGCGATCCTCTAGCCTACAACCTGCTCATAGAACTCCATCACTTTCTGGACAAATGCCTCCCCTTCCCCTACTCCCACCCACTCCAATTTCAGCCGTTCGTTCCCAATGCCCAGGAGATGGGCGATAGCCCTGGTCTCTTGGAAAAGCTCCTCCGCTCGTTGGTTGCCAAACTCATAGTGGCACTCCCCAGGCGGGCAGCCCAAGAGCAACACGCCAGCGGCTCCCAGCTCGAAAGCCTTGAGAATGAGCCCCGGGTGCAGCCGTCCCAGGCACATCACCCTGATGGGCCGCACGTTAGCCGGGTAGGCCAACCGCTTGGAGCCAGCCGTCTCCAGGGCACTGTAGGCGCTCCAGTTACAGGTGAATACAACGACGCAATGCTCTATGTCTGCCATTGCTTCTCCACTAAATAGATGGTAGGTTGTAGATGGTAGGTTGTAGGCTCATCTCTTCAAATCGTCTTTGGTGAGTTTGCCGGCTTGGAGCTGCTTTTCCAACCACTTGATGAGGCCCTGCAGGGTTTTGGCTGCCTCATCACTGATCGCCGATAGCCTTTTCGCATCTTCGTTTTGCAGATACCCCAGCTCCTCCGCCAGGTAGAGATGGTACTCAACCTCGGTCAGAGAAGCCTTGGCCGTGTAGAGAAACTTGCGATACTCCTTGAGAGAATAGCGTTGTGAGCCTTCGGCGATGTTAGCTGGCACTGACACCGCAGCTCGGCGCAATTGCGATGTCAGGCCATACAGTTCCTCTTTGGGAAACCTACGGGTGACTCGATAGACTTCCACTACAAGCCGATGGCTGTGTTCCCACGCTTTGATTCTCCGAACAACGTCAAGCATTGCCCCTACCCTGCTACAACCTACCAACTACAACCTACCAACTCTGTCAACATCGCTTCAATCTGCCTATCCGTCGAATACCCGGCCGTGATCGCCCCCGACGGGCAGTTAGCGGCGCAGGTGCCGCAGCCCAGGCACGCCGCCTCGTCAACCTGGGCGACCAGGACGCCCCGCCCGTTCTCGCGCACCCTGACGGCGTGGAACTCGCAGATTTCCTCACAGGTGCCACAGGCCCGGCAGCGGGCAGGGTTTACCTGGGCGACGACAGGCTCGACCACGGTCCAGCCCCTGGCCAGCAGAGCCGCAACCCTGGAGGCCACAGCCAGGCCCCAGACTTGTGGATTGGATATTGGGTATTGGATATTGGAAGGTGGAGGAAAGATACCCAGACTTCCAACCTCCAATTTCCAACTTCCAACTTCCAGGTTATCTGCGGGGGGCAGGACGATGGCCCCAACCTTCAACTCACCACCCGCTTCAGGCATGACCGCCGTGAAGTTGCCCACGGAGCCACTCACGGACAGAGGCGGGGACTCGCTTCGAAACACCCGGAATCCCTGGGCCGTTAATGTATCAGCGCAGACCGCGCCAGACATCCCGTTTCCGACCACCAACACGCTTTTGTCGAGGGGAACAATACTCCTGACCCTGGCCTCGTCCTGGCGCACTTTGGCCACGGCGGAGGCGATGAGGCTCCTCGCTTTGGCTGTAGCCCTCTCTGGCTCGTCGGCGTGCACCCAGGCGCACTGCTCGCGGATGTTGACAAACTCATAGCCAGCGGGCGTTTCGCGTTTCACGTTTGACATTTGAAGTTTGCAGCGCACCCGCTGATAGGTACAACTATCGCAGACCTGATCAAGGGAGCAGCAGGAGCAGGCGGCCAGCACCACTCGGTCCAGGCCCGCCTCGACGATGGCTTGCTGGATGGCCGCCGCTCCCTCCTGGTGGCAGGCGAAGGGGATAGATCGGGCAAAAGCCACGCCCGGCCAACGACGGGCCTCAACGACCAACGCCTCAACGTCCACCACATCGCTGATCTCGCCGCCGCAGCGGCAGACGAAGACGCCAATTCTGGAAGGAGCAGGTAGGAAGGGAAAAGCGGGGATCGGGGGAAACGCTCGGTATGCGACCAGGTCCGCCATCACTTTCGCGGCGGTCGCGGAGGCTCCCAACACGTCCCCCGGCTCGACCGAATACGCACCTTGTTGCTGCCTGCCATCCGCCAGAATCACCGCCGCCGCGTCCAAAACCAGGCGCTCCCCTTGCGCGTTGTGGTCAATGGCCTGGGGTTCGCAGACCTTGACGCACTCCAGGCACTCGGAGCAGACGCCGCAGGAGAGACAGCGCTCCGCCTCGGCCACGGCCTCCTCCTCGCTGAAGCCCAGGCTGATCTCGGCGAAACCCTTCCTCTCTACAACGGGGAGCCTGGGCATCCGCGCTCTGGCTTCAGACTCGACGACGGGCGGGGTGTAGTACTCGATGCCGTCGGTGTCGGGCGGCCACAGTGTGCGCCCGGCGGCCAGGTCCTCACCCCTCAGATATCGCCCGATGGACTCGGCCGCCCGCTTGCC
>CAYNWI010000148.1:0-6357 GCA_964400825.1 uncultured Anaerolineae bacterium
CCCTCGAGAAACCGCACAAACATCGTCCTGGTGATGCGCGAGCTGGCTTCGCGGGAATACGCGTTGTGAAACTCGATCCACTTGCTGGAGGACGGAACATCGCCCGCCGTCATTTTCAGCAATATCCGCCGCGTGACAAAGAGGGGTAGTATCTTTACCAGCGTCAGCATCTTCTTCAGCTTGTTCGCCGCTTCCGCGTCCCTTTCGAGGATACCGCAGTGAGACAACACCAGATGCTCCACCCGCTCCGGGTATTCCTGGATAAAATATTGCGCGATTCCCCCGCCGGCAGAAAGCCCAATGACGGTTGCCTTCTCTACGCCCTCGGCGTCGAGGATGTGGACGATGGCGCGACATACGTCGTCCATGTTGAACGTGCCTTGCAACGTGTATGAATCGGGCACGATGATGCGGTGCGTTTCCTCGAGGGCCAGGACGGCGTGGAAATACATGTCGGCCGCCAGGAATCCACCGGGCAAAAAGAGCAAAGCTTTGTCTCCCTGTCCACAGGCGATATACCGCCAGCGTGTGCCGCCGACATTCAGCTCCTTGTAGGGATGGTTGGCACGAAACTCTTGCAGGAGCTGCTTTTGTTCAGCGGGCGTATTCTCGTAGATCTCGTCAAAGCTGGCCTTGCGCCCCTTTGCCTCACCCAATCTGATCATTGACAAACCTGCCAATACTAAACCCCCGACCAGAATAGAGACCCACTGCGTCAGGCCCAAGAAGCTCACTTTGAAGTGGAACCAATAGTCCTTGTAGCCCGCCATCCCTTCCGTCCCTGGGATCACGATAAAGCTGGGCTGGATGGTGACGAAGATGAGCCAGTCGAGGATCACCAAATCCCACACCGCAAAGTAAAAAAAGATCAGTGCGCTGTTGACAAAGGCCGCCAGGAACGACAGTTGGCCGCCGTTCTGTCGCCGCAACCTGGCGTTGGAATAGAGCACTACACCGATGACGATGCCGAAAAGCAGCACAGCAAAGATGATCGTCTGCGAGATTGGTACGTCAACTGTTTCTCCCACCGCGGCTTGAATATCCGGCGGATAGTCGCCAACCCATATCATCGGGTTGGCGTAAATGGAGCCGTAGACGATTATCGAGAGCAGGACGTTGAGGATGGTGCCATCAATGAGCACCCGTTTCAGTGAGACTTGGTTCTTCACGAATGCCTCCCTAGCTCGAAGATCGGCGTCTTGTGCCGGCGAGCCACTTGACCAGAATAGCGCCACCCGCCAGCGCCGCCGTCAGCACACTCAGCCCGACCAGCACGCCACCCCATTTCAGTGGTATCTCCGCGCTGCCGTCTGGCATGAGCGGCGTGTCTGGGTCGAGGTATGGGTACAGGCGGCCTATGGCAGGCGTCGGTACGGAGGTTGTGCGAGCCAGCGCCAGGAACTCGTCAGCCAGGTGCTGCACCTCGTCGTGGGCAGCGTTGGCGTGCCCAACCAGCGCAACCTGCATCTCGTCGCGGGTCAGCAAGCGCGGCAGCAGGGCGACCAGCGCCGGCTCCGGGACTAACTCGAACAACCTGAAATAACCCGGTGTGACGGGCAGCCCCAGTGACCGCAGCACCTGGAATCCTTCGCGGATGGCGCGGACGGTGAGCACGAGCGCGTCGCGCGTGCGCGCCAGCCGGTGGTTGTCCGTCCCGGCAGCGTACAGGGCTGGTGCCAGTGAGGGAAACAGCAGCGCGACGTGGTACTTGTGCCAGGTATCCATGTCGGTGCGGATCTCGGCCTTGAAACCAGGGGCACTGTCGAGGATGCGGGCAACTTCCCGCGTCCGGTCGGTTACGCGCCCATCCACTTCGCCGACGGGCACGGTCGCCGGGTCGTCCTCGGTGCCTGTCAGGCAATGAATGACGTGTCCCTCGAAGTACCCGGCGGAACCCGGAAAGCCAATCAGCACCCGCTCGCGGCCCAGCGCTTCGATCAGTTCCCCCGGCCCGGCGGCGTTGTTCATCAAGAACAGGACGTTGGGCGTGTGCCGGCTGGCCGCCAGGATGGGCAGGATCTTCAGGGCATGGTTCTTGCGCATGATGACCAGCACCAGGTCGTAGGCGTCGTCGGGCGCCAGCGCTTCGACCACGTTGACGCGGGTGACCGTCTCCTGCTTGGTGTAAAAGTCCCGCAGCACGATGCCGTGTTCGCGCAGGTTAGCCAACTTCTGCCCCCGCGCCAGCAGCGACACCTCGTTGCCGCCTTCGTGCAGCCGCGCCGCGAACAGACTGCCCAGCGGCCCAGCGCCGTAAACAAGTATCTTCTTTCCGATCATTCTCTCACCCTCCCAGTTGGTAACCGCTTTCCTCCCACGCCCGGCGCATCACTGGATTGCGCCTCAGGTAAGCGTCAACGATTTCTTTGGGGACGCCGTTGGCCGGGCAGGAGAAGTTCACGCAGCGCGTGCAGACGTGCCTCTTCAGACTGAACCCGAAGCTGACTATCCCCGCCAGCGCGATCAGCGCCAGGACGTATTGCCCGCCGATGATTAAGAACGGGAACGGGTAGAGTACGATGATCCCGGCACCCACCAAGAACTGCGCTTTCTCCGAGGTGCTCATCGGCTCCGGGTGGTAGCGCCAAATCTTGATCACTCCGTAATTGGCCAGGCAGTGCAGGACGCGCGTGTCCTCAGCCCAGAAGGGGCAGTGGCTGCACAGGACGCGGGCCTCCCACACAAAGAAGAAGAACAGCATGTAGCCAACCCAGCCGAGAAGATACCAACCGAACCCGCCCCGCATCATCCCGGCGATGACGGCGATGGCGGGCGGCAGGAAACCGGCCAGAAAATACAGCAGGTCACCCCAGTTGAAGCGGCAGTTCAGCGTGTCGCCGATGGGGCAATCAGCGCACCTGGAAACGTCCTGCCAGGTGCAGATGCTGAATGGATCCTTATCTCTACGGCCTGACATCTCGCCGTCCCCCCTTTTCCGTCAGCGCCCACACCCGCGTCGGGCCGCCGATGGCGCAGGTCTCGGCCAGGGGGCAGCCGGTGCATTGGGTCTGGCAATCACCAGCCACCGGCCGCAGGTACCCCATCCGCGCCAAATCCTCTATCATCTGCCTCAATAGCTCCTCGCCCACCCCCAGTTCCCGGGCCAGTTCTGACAGGTTGTGCGTTCCGCCACTGGCTATCCGCCGCAGCAACTCCTCCAACATCTAACATCCTCCAAATCAACAATCGAAAATCGGCAATCGAAAATCCTCACACCCCCCATCCCACCAGCGCGGCTCCCTGATAGATAGCGATGCCCACACTGAAGGAAAGGACCAGTAACAGCACGATGTTGAAAGCGGTCCATTTCCACGATCCCGTCTCCTGGCGGATGGTGGCCACCACGGCCACACAGGGGATGAAGAGCATCTGCATCGCCAGAAAGGCCAGCGCCGCTGCCGGGGTCAGCACGCCGGACAGGGTGTCGGCCAGACGCGCCCCTTCCTCGCCCGTGCTATAAAGGACGCCCAGGGTGGCGATGGTGTTTTCTTTGGCCACGAAGCTGGTCAGCAGCGCCACCATCATCCGCCAGCCCAGGCCCATAAGCGCTCCCAACGGCGTCAGCAGCCGCCCCATGCCTGCCAGGTAACTCGACTCGATCTCTCCACCTGGTAGGACCGAGAGGGCCCAGACCACCACTGAGACGATCAGGATGATGCTGCCCGCCTTTTTCAGGAAGGCCACCGACCGCTGCCATACCGAGAGGCCGATGGTGCGGGCGTTGGGCAGATGATAAAGCGGCAGCTCCATGATGAAAGCCACGTGCTCACCGCCCAGCACCAGCTCGTGGAGCGCAATACCTACGATCGCCAGCATCACCAGGCTGAGCCCTATCAGGCCCCAGGAGACCAGCGCGGCGTGGCGGCCGAAGAAGATGGGGGCCAGCACGGCCACCACGGCCATACGGGCTGTACAGGGCACCAGGGGGGCTACCAGGATGGTAAGAAGCCTGGCCTGCTGCCCCTCCACCACCCGCGCCCCCATCACTGCCGGCACGTTGCAGCCGAATCCCAGGAAAAGGGGCAGAAAGCTCTTGCCGTGCAGCCCCATCAGGTGCATGAAGCGGTCCATGACGTAGGCCGCTCGGGCCATGTACCCTACGTCCTCCAGCAACCCCAGAGTAGCAAAGAAGATGATCAGGATGGGCAGGAAGGTGACCACCATTCCCGCCCCACCGATCACCCCGTCGGCCAGGAGACCTACTAACCAGACCGGTGCGCCGCTCAGCGTCGAGCGCACCCATTCCGCCCCGGCCTGCACCAGGTAGGTGTCCAGCAGCTCCTGCAGCGGCGCACCCACGGTGTAGGTCAGCCAGAAGACCAGGCCCAGTATCCCCACCAGGACCAGCAGCCCCCAGAAGGGGTGAGTGGCATACCGGTCCACCCGGTCGGTCAGAGTGACCTGGCCGAAGGTGGGACGCACCAGCGCTGCCCGCACCATCCGCCCGATCCACTCGTAACGGGCCCCGGCTACCGCCAGGATAGCGTCCTCGTGTTTCATCAAGATAGAGTGCACCTGTTCCCATTTCTCCGGCGACAACCGCTCCTGCATTATTCGAGTGATCTCCCGGTCGCCTTCCAGGAGCTTGAGGGCCACCCAGTTCTCCGGATAGGGCTCCGGCACCTGCTCGGCGATGATCTTCTGGAGATGGGCCAGCACCGCCTGGTGATCCTCACGGATCCCAGGGCGGCGAGGGTCATAGCTGTCCGGGTCGCTTGCCAGGCGGTCCACGGCCTCCACCAGTTCTCGCATGCCCTGATTCTTGGAGGCCACCATCGGCACGACGGGGAGACACAACGCGGCCTCCAGAACGTGCGGCTCGATGTACATCCGCTGCTGCTCGGCCACGTCGGTCATGTTCAGTCCCAACACCACTGGCACCGACAGCTCCAGGAGCTCGGCCACCAGGTACAGGCTGCGCTCCAGGGCGGCGGCGTTGACGATGGCCACCACCACGTCGGGCTTCTCTTTGATGATGTAATCGCGGGCGATCTGCTCTTCAAGAGAGTTGGCAGTCAGGCTGTAAGTGCCCGGCAGGTCCACGATCTGCACGGTGGTGTCGTTGTAATGATAGGTGCCGGTCTTCTGCTCGATGGTCTTGCCCGGCCAGTTGCCCACGTGCTGGCTGAGGCCGGTCAGCAGATTGAAGACGGTGGATTTTCCCACGTTGGGCTGCCCGGCCAATGCCACGGTGATCTGATTTCGGACACTTCGACCGGGCTCAGTGCGGGCTTCGGATTTCGGATTGCGGATTTGAGATTTGGGATTTGGGATTTGGTCATTGGTCATTGGTAACCCTCCTCACCAGCACCTTCATCGCCTCACCTCGCCCCAAGGCTACGCGGGTATCCCGCACCAAGACGATGAGCGGGCCGCGGCCGAAGTTCTGCACCATGTTCGCCTCAACTCCTGGAGTAAAGCCCAGCGTAGCCAGGCGGCTCATGAATCCCCGCCCTCCGGCTAACTGACATACCACCCCCACCTCACCAGAGGCCAGGGCACTCAGTGGTATTCGTTCTTCATTCATTAAAACTCCTCCTGCTTTTGTCAAGTATTTGTGATACACCTTCGGCATCGGGCCAGACGGCTTTTTCGGAAGTGCCTGGCACCTTAGACGAGTACGCAAAAAGAAGCGGTCACAATAGCCGCACTACAATCTGTAAGGCCAGCTCTCGCCCTAAGACACGCCGCACTTCTCCGACCCGCACCGTCAGCGGGCCTTTGAAAGGAGCCACTGCCTCGACCTGGACCGTGGTCTGGGGTTTCAACCCCAGGGTGGCCAGATACCGCAACAGGGCGTCGTCTCCCTCCGGCACGCGCAGTACCATCGCCTTTTGTCCTGGCGCGAGTTCGGCCAGAGCGCACCCAGCCTCGACAGTCATCTCGCCGTCGGCTGTCGGCATGGGGTGGCCGTGAGGGCAGGTCTCCGGCTGGCCGAGAAACTGGGCCAGCCGTTCCTCCACCAGGGGCGAGGTAGCGTGCTCCAGCCGACAGGCCTCTTCGTGCACCTGATCCCAGGAGAGGCCCAGCACGTCGGTCAGAAAGCGCTCCCACAAACGATGGCGGCGGATCACCGCCAGAGCCTGGGCCTGGCCGGCCGGGGTCAGCGATACCCCTTTGTAGGGTTCGTAGAGAACCAGCTCTCGCTCGACCAGCTTCCTGACCATCTCGTTGGCCGATGCGGATGAGATTCCCAGGCACTCGGCCAGGGCGGAGACAGCAACCGGCTGTCCCTCTTCCCCAAGCTTGCATATCGCCTCCAGATACTCCTCAGCGCTCTCAGTGACCATCGGCTTCTCCTCAGAAAAATAGGCATACCAAGACATTATTTTAAGGTATGCCTAATTATACACCTTT
>CAYNWI010000149.1:0-6300 GCA_964400825.1 uncultured Anaerolineae bacterium
ACCTTGGCCCACCTTAGGGTCCTTAGGGTAAAGAGGTTTACTGCATGAGCTCCTCTACCGACAGACCATGCTCCGAGAGTGTAGCCTCGTATGCAGCGGGGTCCACCGTCCTGTACCACTGGAATCTGTTTCCTGCGGCATCAATCTGGACGATGTGGACGCTCTTGATCATGTCCCCTTCCGAAGTGGGGGTCATGGTGCCGGTGACACCCTCGACGCTCTTGATGGCAGCAAGGCCATCGCGGATGCACTTGCGGTCCCTTGCCAGGTCGCCGGTGAGCTCACCGCAGTTCTTCAACGCCGCGACGAAGAGGTAGACGGCATCGTAGGTCAGGCCCCCAGTGGACTCCGGGTCCTTCCCCACCTTATCCCTGAACTTCTTGATGAAGGCCTGGGTCTTCTCGCCGGCTATATCCAGCGCCCAGTGGGTGGTGAAGAAAAGCCCGTCGCAGTCATCGCCGCAGAGCTTGATCAGGTCCGGGGACTCCCATCCATCGTGGCCGATGATGTGGATGTTGCCCCCACCCTTCGGCGTAAGGCCCAGCCTGTTGGCCTGCTTCACGATCAGGGGCACCTCATCGTAGTACTGAGGCACGTAGAGCACCTCAGCGCCTGAATCCTTTATCTTGGTCAACTGGGCGGTGAAGTCCTTGTCACCGGTGGTGAAGGTGGTAAAGGCTACCATCTCGCCACCCAGTCCTTCCCAGACCCTCTTGAAGAAGAAGCCCTGGAAGTAGCAGGCGTCGCTACCGATGTCGAAAAGCACCGCCCCCTTCGTAGCGTTAAACTCATTCATGCCGAACCAGGCGTTCACCCCTGCCTGGAAGCTGTCAATGAAGGGGACGCGGAAGACCCAAGGCCGACGCAGAGTGGTATAGGGGTTGGTGGACCAGGGGCTGATCATGGGACACTCGAGCTCGTTGCAAACGCCACCAGCAGGGATAGCGTTCTTGCTGGCGTTGGCCCCGATATGGATCAGGACCTGATTATCGCTGACCAACTTCCTGGCTGCGGCAGAGGCTGACTCGGGCTTGTTCTCGTTGTCCTCGATGAACAGCTTGATGGTGTACTTCTTCCCGCCGATCTCCACCCCGCCGGCCCCGTTGATTTCATCGCGCGCAATCTCCGCGCCGGCCACACAAGCTTCTCCCACTGTGGGGATCGCCCCTGTGATCTCGGCGTTGACGCCCACCTTCAACTCCCCTCCATAGGGGATAGCCGGGGCAGCGGGTTGACAGGCTGCGAACAGGGTGGAAACCAGGGTCAGCACTAGAAGTAGAGCCCAGAATTTTCTAGACATTTTAATCTTCTCCTTTGGGAATTTAGTCCAAGAAATGGCGATTTCTTGGAGTGTAGGGGAACCAAAATAGGGGGGACATCCCTGTATTCCGGGGCTTCCGTGTCCGTCATCACCTCCTAATGAGATCGAGACCCGCGAGCTTGCTGGAAGGTTCCAGAGTTCGCCATTAGTTGGAGGCCCAAACAACTACAGCTACCACTGCATGTTAGGGATGGTGATATTGGAGCAAAAAGCGTCGCTGTCATGTAGAGGAGCAGTGGAAAAAGAAGCTGACATTGCCATTGATGACTGGCCTCACTTTTGAGGAAGAATCAAATCGGGCCGAGGATAGCGCAATGGTTTAGAACACAGTGTGAGATTATACAGTATTAAACAAGATTTGTCAAGAGTGAGCAGGTATCGCCCAGATTGTGTAATAGATGACTTTGGTTGTTGCTCGCCGCTGCTCTTAGTGAGTCAGAATCTGACTCAGGAACAGCTTGGTGCGGTCCTCGCACGGATTCTTGAAGAATTCCTCGGTCGTGTTCTGCTCGACGATGTTCCCGTCGGCGAAGAAGATGATGCGATGGGCCACCTCCTTGGCGAACCCCATCTCGTGGGTGACGACGATCATGGTCATCCCGGAGCGGGCCAGTTCGACCATCACGTCGAGCACCTCTTTGATCATCTCCGGGTCCAGCGCGGAGGTCGGCTCGTCGAACAGCATGATCTTGGGCTGCATGGCCAGAGCGCGGGCGATGGCCACCCGCTGCTGCTGCCCGCCGGACAACTGGCCGGGGTACTTGTCGGCCTGCTCCGGGATGCCCACCCGCTCCAGGAGCTCCATGGCCACCTTCACCGCCTTCTCTTTCGGCCACTTCCGCACCCAGATGGGGGCCAGCGTGACGTTGTCCATGACCTTCAGGTGCGGAAACAGGTTAAACGACTGGAACACCATCCCGATCTCGCGCTGAACGGCGTGAATATTGCGCAGGTCGCTGGTCAGCTCGATGCCGTCCACGATGATGTCGCCTCGCTGGTGTTCCTCCAGGCGGTTGATGGTGCGGATAAAAGTGGACTTGCCGCCCCCCGATGGCCCGCAGACGACGACCACCTCGCCTATCTTGACGGTCAGGCTAACACCCCGCAGCACGTGGAAATCGTCGAACCATTTCTCCACGTTTCGGCAGACAATGATGTCGTCTCCAACGTCAATTTTTTCCTCTGGCATATTTGTTCTCCCTGATGCTCGAACCGTTTATCGTTCGCCGACGCCCAGTGCTGTCTCCAGCCGGCGGCTGGCATAGGACATGGAGTAGGTGAAAACCCAGAATACGGCAGCGATGAAAATGTACACTTCGCTGCGCAACAGCAGCCATTCGGGGTTGCTCTGGAGGACTGACTTGCCTACGGCGAGCAATTCCATAAGCCCGACGATGATCGCCAGCGTGGTGTCCATGAACAGGGCTATGAATTGCCCCACGATAGCGGGGATCACGGCCCTGAGCGCCTGGGGCAGGACGATCAGCAGCATCGTCTGAAAACCGCTGAGCCCCACCGCTTCGGCGGCCTCGTACTGGCCTCGCGGGATGGCCTGCAAGCCGCCCCGCACGTTCTCGGCCATGTAGGCGGCCGCAAAAAAGGTCATGGCCATCATAGCCCGCAGGACACGGTCAATGCGGACACCCTCCGGCAAGAAAAGCGGCAGGATGATCGAGAACATGAACAGGATAGTCACCAGGGGCACGCCCCGCACCAGCTCAATGAACAGCGTGCAGAAAATCTTGACCACCGGCAGCGAGCTTTGCCGCCCCAACGCCAGCAGAACCCCGATAGGAAACGAAGCGACAATGCCGACGAGGGCCAGGAGGAAGGTCAGGAGCAACCCGCCCCACAGGCCTGTTCCCACCAGGGGTAAAGTCTCGTTGCCCTCGAATCCCCTCAACAGAAGAATAGTCAGGACAAATGAAAGAAGCCAGCCGATCAGCACCCAGCGGCCTTTGACCACAGGCGTCTGTCCTATCAGATACCCAAGCCCGATGAGGATCGGATTGGCCAGGAACGAGAGCCGCAGCGTCAAGCCCATCTTTTCCAGGCCGATGGGCAACAGGGCAATGATGCCCAACGCCACGGCGAGGGCCAGGGCAAAAGTACGAACTGTGCCCCCCCACACGCCCCAACTAATGCCCATGAGGAACGACACCATGAACAGGATCGCCCCCACCCGCCAAAGCTCCTCGGTCGGATACTGGCCAACGGCGAACAACTTGAAGCTGCTGGTAACCGGGGCCCAGTTGGCAGTGACGAGGACCCAGGTGAGAATGCCTCTCAGGGCAAAATATACAAAGGCCACGGCTGTGAAAGTCAGCAGCGCGTTGTACCAGGTGCTAAACAGGTTCTTTTTGAGCCACTGAATCGGGCTCGGACCGGAAGGTGGTCGAGCAATTTCCTGGCTGGTTGTACTCATGATTATCGCTCCACCAACTGTATGCGACGGTTATAGATATTCATGATGACTGAAGTGGTCAAACTCATTAGCAAATAACTGACCATGACCAGGACAAAGACAGGCACCGCCCGTCCGGCCTGATTGATGGTCGTCCGGCCTACGAAAAAGAGGTCTGGATAACCAACGATAATGCCCAGGCTCGAGTTCTTGGTCAGGTTCAGGTATTGGCTGATCAGTGGGGGAATGATCACCCGCAGAGCTTGTGGAAAGACGACCAGGCGCAGGACGAGCATGGGGCTCAGTCCCAGAGCCCGGGCGGCCTCGAACTGACCCCGGCTCACGGCCAGGATGCCTGCCCGGACGACCTCGGCAATGAACGCCCCGGTGTAAATCACCAGCCCCACCAGCAAGGCGGTGAATTCAGGCGTGAGGCTCAAGCCGCCTGTAAAGTTGAACTTGCCCAGCACCGGCACCGTTTTGTCCAGCGGACTCCCTTCCGCCAGGAACCACCCCACGACCGGCAGCGCAATCAGCACCATGAGTGCCGTCGCGACGGGGTAGGTCGTCCGCCCTGTCCGGATCTGATAACCGGACAGTACTCGATACAGGACACCCGCCAGCGCCACCCCTGCGGCCACAAAGATCATCCAGATGCCAAAAGAGGAGGTGGGCTTGGCCCACACCATGTACAGGCCCCGTTGGCTGAGAAAGATGGGGCCGGGCAATTTGATGCTTTTCTGTACCGTTGGGAGTTGTTGCACAATGACGGCGCCGTACCAGAAGACAAGTTGGACCGCGAGGGGGACGTTGCGAATGATCTCGATGTAGACGCTGGCGATCTTGCTGACCAGCCAGTTAGTGGAGAGACGAGCCAGGGCGGTGATGGTGCCTAATAGAGTAGCCAGAACGATGCCGGCTAGCGCTACTTTGAGGGTGTGCAGTATGCCGATCAGGAAGGCGTATCCAAAAGGGCGAGCTGCATCGTAAGGGAGGACGGATTCGGGCAGAGGAAAGCCGGAGGCGGTATCTATAAAACCGTAGCTCAGGCTCAGCCCCCGCGCTTCGGCAGCACGGAGCACGTTGCTGACGAAGAAGACCAGAAAGACGATGACCAGAACAGCCGATACGATCTGGGCCACCCACTGCAAAGCCACTACGTCCCGCCAGATTGGAACCCCCCGGCGGTAAAAAACGCGAGTTAAAGGTGATTGGCTCACGATAGCATTTTACCAGGGAGGTGCAGCCCCGACTTGACACCAGGGCTGCACCTCCTCCAAACAAAAGATGGTTCAGCGGAGCGGCGGCGCGTAGATCAGGCCACCATCACTCCAGAGCTTGTTGGGTCCACGAGGGAGCGTGAAGGCATCGCCGTTGGGCCCCATGTAGCGGTCATAGATCTCGCCATAGTTGCCCACCGCGCGGATCACGTTGGCCGCGAAGTCCAGGCTCAGGCCCAGGTCTTCCTGGCCAAAGCTGCCCTCCACGCCCAGCAGGCGGCGGACCTCGATGTTATCGCTGTTCATCATCTCGTCCACGTTCTGCGAGGTGATGCCCAACTCTTCGGCGTTGATCAGGGCGTACATAGCTGTCTTGACCACATCGAACCACTTGTCGTCGCCTGAGGGCACCGCTGGCGTCAGCGGTTCTTTGGACATGGTCACGTCCATGATGTAGTGGTCGTCGGGGTTGGCGAATCCCATTCGCACGGCTGCCAACTGCGACTTGTCGCTGGTGGCAGCGTCACAGCGGCCATCCTCGTAGGCACTATAGACCGACGCGGTGTCCTCAAAGGTCACTGCTGTGAAATCCAGCCCTCGCTGACGGAAGTTGTCGGACAGGTTCTTCTCCGTGGTGGTGCCGGTGGTCACACAAACGGTGGCTCCATCCAGGTCTTCTAGCTTGGTGAAGCCGCTGTCCTTGCGGACCATCATGCCCTGGCCGTCGTAGAACATGACGGTGGTAAAGTTGCCCCACTGGGCGTCTCGGCTGGAGGTCCAGGTGCAGTTACGGGACAGCAGGTCAACCTCACCGGTTTGCAGGGCGGGGCCTCGCTCGGCGGCTGTCAGCGGCACAAATTCCACTGCGTTGGGGTTGTTAAAGAGGGCGGCGGCTACGGCCCGGCAGAGGTCAATGTCAAAGCCGACGTTCTTGCCGTTCGCGTCCAGGTAGCCAAAGCCAAGCAGGTCGGTCCGTCCACCGCAGATGACTTTGCCGCGCGCCATGACGGTGTCAAAGAGGCCACCAGTTGCGGCCGGGACCTCAGGACAAACGGGTTCAGGACATGCTGGGCACTCAGGACAAACGGGCTCAGGACATGCTGGGCACTCAGGACATTCCTGGGCTGGGGCGCAAGCGGTCACGATCAGAACCAGCACCAAAAGCAGAGCCCACAGTTTCTTACCAAACATTTGAATCTCCTCCTTTTTGGGTTATGGGAATCTTGTCCAAAAAATCGCAATTTCCTGGACTGTGGGGAAATAAGATAGGGGGGACATCCCTGTATTACGGGGACTTTCGTGTCCGTCATCACCTCCTTTGTGAAGAACGTGGATTGACAGAACTCACTGCTTGG
>CAYNWI010000150.1:0-6266 GCA_964400825.1 uncultured Anaerolineae bacterium
TTTGCAGATTCCATCTTGGATTCGCTACCCATGCTGCCGGAGCGGTCAATAACGAGGACAATATCTATTTGGACGAAGGGAGTGTAAGCCCAATAGTCCATTGTAGAACTATCGTGTCTAAGAGTTGCTCCATAGTTCTTTCCCTGAAAGATTTCGTATTTGTAGGTTTTTGGATTATATACAAGGGGATTATCTATTAACTTTACAACCTCGTATTCTCTTTCACTTACCTTCCAATCCCATGCTGAAGCTTCATAGACTCTGATTCTTGTTTTCTCGGGGTTCAGAAATTCCTTAAGCAGCATTACATGATTACCTGGGTTATCAAGAATATCTCCAGGCTTCAAATCCTCAAATTTAATAGGATGAACAATTTTGAGAAGGCTGTATGTGCTTCTCTTCTGGTTACGTCTCCAACATCGGGAGACAAAGCCGGAGCAGTCAACACCGACGGCGTCCCCTTCCCGGCCTCCATAACAATATACATCACCCGCACATTTTCCTTCATCTTTCCGTTTGTCAAAATCCCATGTGTTATATATCTCTTCATTTTCGTCCTTTGATATAACCTCTGCGATTGAACTAAATCCCCCCCATTGATAAGGGATGCCAATATTCTTCTCATCTCCTTCAGTGATAGCCCACCATCCCCGACCTTCGCAGCAGGATTCTCTGCAATTCTCATCAGGAGTATCTATTCGACAATCTACCCACTCTACACATATCCCATTTTCCCACGCCGCACAGCATCCATTCCCCCTGGTTACCTTGTGACAAACATTATCTTCCGTTGCCGTCCACTGATGCATTCCATACTTCTCGGCTATGTCTATTATTTCACTTCTGGTAATATTGTCGTTACCATCTGCAAGAGCAGGTGAAATAAACGTAGAGAAAATCAAGGAAGTTAAAAGGTAAGTTGCTAAGAGGCAAAGAGATAGTCTTTTGAAGAAATGTCTCTTCTCCATTCCTAATCCTCCTACTTTGGACTCTTAATGACGCTCTATCTCTAAGAAGATCTTCTTTTCAATAAACCCCTTTTAGTCCTTATGGGCTGAAAGGAGGGAGGCCCATAACTCTGCAACAATTATCCATTTCCACAACTCTGAAACCAAACTTGTTCTGTGGTTCTCTATTAGGTGGATTAATTGCCATAATGGTGCCATCTTCCCAGAAGAATTGCACACAAAATATGAATTCATTTTCTGAAACAACCTCTTCTCCTAAGATCTCATGTTTCAAGCAAGTACCCACATTGACCTCGCACCATCTCTCAAGTAATTTGGGACGATTTTGTGGATCAACATCCAGATTGTAATCTTCCAATGTCTCATAATCACCAGCATAAAGCTTAGCAGCTTTCTCATACTGATGATGATAGAGAGAGGAGAGAAATCTATCTAAAGCTTCCCTTGGGTCCTTGTAGCATTCTTTCTCTGTCTCCTCAGATTCTTCTGGCTGGGATGGTTGAGAGGTAGGTTCTGTTTCTGACTCCAGCTCAGTAGAGATAGTTTCCTCTGAAATTCCTGCTTCAGGCTTCGCCACAACCGGGATTGTTTCCACGACCGGAGTTGGTTTCTCTGTAGGATGAGTGCATGCCTCTATCATTCCAGCACTAAGGATGATTAGCCCTCCAATCAAAAGCCAATTTCTTTTACTTAACGTATGTAAAGCCATGAAAGAAATCCCTCCCGCCAGGGCTCGAAAGATGCCAGCCCAGACACATGTGCGACGGACAAACCGGAAGCTTGGCCTAGCGTATATCACGCCTGCCGCAGGGTGCGCAGGATCTGCGATAGTCGTACCGCTGCACACCACAAACGCCAGCTTCAGGGCACGCAAGGGCGCGGCCTTGGCTGGCGTCTCAGCGGTGGCGGTGTTTGCTTCGTTGGCCTGAGCAACCATCAAGGGCACCTTTGCACCCAGCGGCCAAGTTTCGTTGGGTCAAGTCAATACTTCAACAGTGCTTCGATCTCCCGAATCAGTACGGGAAGATTGGGACGAGTAAAACTCATTTCCGGGGCAGGAATACGATTGTGTTTGACATCAGGTGGAATATGCTTGTGATGTGGATGGGAACTCTGCAATGCTGGATCATTCGGATGCGGTTGAGAATCGTACCAGTACAGCTTTTTCTCGCCCTGCCAAATTTCATACCCGTACCAGTCTATCACAGCCGGCAAACGGTGATACAACACCCGCTCGCGAACAACCACTCGTACCCCTTGGTCAAAGCACAGTTCGCCAGCTACTCGTGCCAGCGTCGCTCCCAATCGAACAAGCGTCACTGTAGAGCGACGTATTGATGGGAACTGTTCAGTTAGCGTGTATAGAAACAACTCGTAGTCTTCTGGTGTACGCAGTGGGTTGTTCATGCCGCTACTCGAATCAGGCCGGCCAGACTTGGCGCTTGTGGCTGAAGGCGCTGAACTTCGTTGCGGTATTCAGCCTGGCGGGCAAGCCAAGTCCGATACACGCTGGCCCACTCGCCAAAATCTAACACCCAACTGTCATCTTCTGGCTCTTCACCATTCACATAAGCAGCATAGAAAGTCTCGGAGCGAACACCGTATTTGCGCTCGAAGTTTAGGAGTTCTGTCTCAAGCACGTGAATATCGGCCAAGATCTGGGGTAGATTCATCATTCACCTCCGTGCACAATTCAAGCTTGATTTAGTATACACCACCAAGCCGAAAGATGCAAACACAATTCAATGTCTGCCTCTCAACCTGACACTCGTCTTCACCCGACGGCCGCTTGCCATCCGTGAGAAGCCCCATGTGGAAGACTTTCAGTAATGGTAGCGTGCTTGCAAGAAGTCTATCCGGTCCTCGCTTACCAGGTACACGACGCGGTGTTCTTGCGTCAATCGCCTGGACCAGGCTCCCTCCGCCAGATACTTCAATGACTCTGGCTTTCCAATCCCCTTGAATGGGTCTCGGAGAATGTCCTCCACTATCCTCAGCACTCGTAATGCCATCTTCCGATCTGTTTCCACCCAGTATCGCAGGTCCTCTATAAACTCGGGATGGAAGACAGCGTCACGTTGCTTCCCTTCACTGCTACCTCTCTGCCGTGACTTCGTCAAGGCCGACCTCTCTTTTCAGTTCGACGACGGTCTGTGGAGTACCTTCTTTCCGTTGTGCTCGCCCTAGTGCTCTCAACAGGCGTTCTACATTCTTGGGCGACCTCAACAGATAGGCAGTCTCCATCAACCCTTCCAGTTCGTCGGCCGAGATTAAGGCAACCGGCTCCGCTCCACGCCGCGCGATGATGACGATCTCACGATTGAGAGTGATCTCATCCCAAAGCGACGCAAGATTGGCACGCGCCTGGGTATAGGTTGTTTGAATGGCCATAACACCTCCAAGTCAGAAAATGTACAGTAGTACTGTACATCATTTTGCGATAATTGTCAAACATCGGCCATGCTCGACCTGCACATATCGCGCTTGCCGTAAGGCGCGCAGGATCTCCGAAACCGACGGGCGCTGGCCGTACGTGAGAAGCCCCATGCGAAAGACCTTCTTCTCTGAAAAAGATGCAAGATCATCACTCTCGTTAGCGATGAATCACGTAGCGGCGCAATAAGGCGACTATGCCTAACATGACTAAAAAGATGATAACGTCGGCTAATGCGGCAAAGGTAAAAAAATCATTTCCACAGGGGTCCACTCGCACCAGCAGAGAGGGTCTCTATGCAGGCAGGCCAAGCAACTCGCATAGACCCATAGCTCTGAGCCAAGCCAAAAGAGAGCAATTATGCCCAGGCCTGCAAAGACACCTGTCCTTGTGTGGCCACGTCGCTGGAAAAATGCAAATAAGCCAACTGCTATAAGGATAGCAGTAATTGATGCCAGCAGAATTATTGTGCCCATTCAGACCTCCTGATCTGCTAACAAGTACTTCCTTGATTTAGTATGCACCAACAAGCCGAAAGATGCAACTACAATCAGTTCGCAGGATCGTAATGTTTAGCCCGCACGCACATCACGCCTGCCGCAAGGCCCGCAGGATCTCCGATACCGACGGCCGCTTGCCGTACATGAGAAGTCCCATGCGGAAGACCTTGGCCCCGGCCCACAGGGTCCCAGCGATGCCCAGGATCAGCAGGAGCAGGCTGAGGGCGATTTGGTAAGGTGGCACTTCGGTCATGCCTAACCGCTGCAACATCATCACCGGCGAGGTGAACGGTACGTAGCTCAGGATCTGGACCAGCAACGAGTTGGGATTCGTCCAGATGAAGCCGCTGACCATGAAGGGGATGGCGGTCAGGGCGGAGAAGATGCCGGCGATTTGCTGCCCCTCCCGGGCCGAGGTGCCCAGGGAGCCGGCACTGGCCATCAGGGTAGCGAACAGGAGATAGCCCAGCAGGAAGTAGACTACGGCCAGCACGACGGTCATCAAGTCCAGGCTGATGGCTCCGAAGAGGGCCAGGCCGGTAACGGCTACCCCGATCAGCGCCCAGGCAGAGCCCAGCCAGAAGAGGATCTGGACCAGTCCCAGAGCTCCCAACCCCAGGATCTTGCCCGCCAGAAGCTCCATCGGCGTCACTGAGGAGAGCAGGATCTCGATCACCCGGCTCTCTTTCTCCTCGCTGACCCCTTGCAGCAGGAAGCCCGAAGAGGTGAAGATGGAGATCACCAGCAGGATGGAGAAGGCGTAGGGGATGGCGATGTTGGCCACGAAGCTGGCGATGTCTTCGCTGCCCTCACCTTCCGGGCTGAGGGACACCGGCTGCAGGTTCAGCGGAGCGCGTACCCGGGCTCTGAGATCCTCGTCTACCTGTCCGGCCAGCAGGTGATCAACCAGGAAGGGAGGAATCCGCTCCTCGCTCATAGAGATGGCCGATGTAAGCCCCCGCCCCTTGCTGTAGCCGATGACCCGGCCCGTTTCCACGTAATCCCCAGGAATCAGCAGATAGGTCTCGATGTCCTCGGCGAACAGCGCCTCCTGCGCCGCCTCCTCGTTCGGATAGGGGATGAAGAGATCTGCGTACTCCGGCAGCGGCGGCGTGAAGAGGCCGACCTGATCAACGTAGCCCACCGGCTTCGGTGTCCCCACGAATTGTCTCTCGAGGAAGGCGCCGGCCTGGCCGCCGAAGTAAGCGGCTACGATCACTCCCAAGAGCCCTAGCAGGGGTATGGCCAGGGTAGCGATGATGAAGCTGGGGCGCTTCAGGCTGATGATGAGCTCGTGTCGTGCTACTTCCAGGACCTTACGCATCGTTCTCCTCCACAACCCTTCTCACCTTATGCTCGCAGCGGACCCTAGTCCGCTGCTCCAAGCCGCTGGACTAGGGTCCAGCGGGAGCAGGTGATAGTCATTCCTCCACAACCCGAATGAAGATCTCCTCCAGCGGCGGTGTGGCCACCTCGAAGCGCTGGACGGGAATTCCCCGCTCGACCAACTGGCGCAGGATGTCCTGGGGCGAGGCGTCATCCTCCAGGGTGATAAGGCGGTCCCGCTCGCGCTGCTCGATCCGCCGCGCCCCGACCAGGCTGTCCAGCGGACCCGAACAGCGCACCAGCACGGCGTTTTCAGCGTAGCGGGCCTTGATCTCCTCCAAAGGCCCGTAGAGCACCCGCCGTCCCTCGTCAATGAGCAGGATGCGGTCACACATCCGCTCCACCTGGTTCATCTGATGGGTGCTGAGCACCACCGTCTTGCCGCGCTCTCGCAAATCGCGGATCAACTCCTTGACCTGCTCGGTGCTGATGGGGTCCAGTCCCTGGAAAGGCTCGTCCAGGATCACCAGCTCCGGGTCGTGGATCAGGGTGGCCACCAGTTGCGCTTTCTGCTGCATCCCTTTGCTGAGGGCCTTGACCTTGCTGCCACCCTCGCCACCGAGTCCCACCCTTTCCAGCAGCATCTCAGCCCGCTCTCGGACCAGCTTACGATCCATCCCCTTCAACACCGCCAGGTAGGTGAGACATTCCATGAGCTTAAGATCGCGGTACAGGCCCCGCTCCTCGGGCAGGTAGCCGATGCGCTCCTGAGCCTCGTGACCTGGGGGATGGCCCAGCAGGCGGATGGTTCCCTCGTCGGGCTTGATGATGTCCAAAAGTATGCGAATGGTGGTCGTCTTGCCAGCGCCGTTGGGACCTAGCAGGCCGAAGATCTCGCCCCGCTCGACCTCCATGTCGAGGTGGTCTACAGCCACCAGGCCGTCGAACTTCTTAGTCAAGCTGCTAGTTTCGATGGCGATCATCTACCTTTGCTCCCTTATTCACTCCTGCCTCCCATTCAGCCGATTCGATTTCCAC
>CAYNWI010000151.1:0-3754 GCA_964400825.1 uncultured Anaerolineae bacterium
TGGGGCTGGCTCTATCGCTCCCTGGCCACCGACTTTCAGGAGATGACCAACCTGCCCCAGGGGCTGAGGGAGAGGCTGGCAGAGGCGACCCTCTTGCAAACTATGAAGCCCCTGGAGGAAAGGGTGTCCGCCGATGGTCTAACGCGCAAGGTGCTCTTCGCCCTGCGGGACGATCAGGCCATCGAGTGTGTACTGATGCACTACGAGCGGCGGCACACGGCCTGCATCTCCACCCAGGTAGGCTGTGCCCTGGGCTGTGTCTTCTGCGCCACGGGGCAGAGCGGCCTGGTGCGGAACCTGACTCCCGGCGAGATCGTGGGACAGGTGCTATACTTTGCCCGTTCCTTGAAGTCAGAGGGAGAGCGGATAACCAACGTGGTGTTCATGGGCATGGGCGAGCCGCTGGCTAATTATGAGGCCACCTGGCAGGCCATTGAGACGCTGACTCACGATGAGGGTTTCAACCTGGGAGCGCGGCGCATCACCATCTCGACCGTGGGGCTGGTGCCCGGCATCCGGCGCCTGGCTGGGGAGGGGAAGCAGATCGGCCTGGCCGTCTCCCTCCATGCTCCCAGCGACGAACTGCGCGACGAGCTGGTCCCCCTCAACCGCCGCTACCCCTTAGCCCAGGTGATGGCCGCCTGCCGCCACTACGTTGAACGGACAGGAAGACGCATCAGCTTCGAGTATGCCCTCATCAATGGGATCAACGATTCCCCAGAGCAAGCGCGCCGGTTGGCCCGGCTGGTGGATGGGCTGCTCTGTCACGTCAACCTGATCCCTCTAAACCCCGTCCCTGAGTCCCCGTACCGACCCTCGTCACAAGACAGGATCCTGTCCTTCCAGGCTGAGCTCAACCGCTCGAAAGTGTCCAACACCCTGCGGGTGGAGCGGGGCGCGGACATCCGGGCCGGCTGCGGCCAACTGCGCTCTCAGCGGATGTGAAACCCGTTTACCCGTCTCCCTTCCATTGCCTTGCGTTTTTCAATAATACGGTGTATGATTATGCCTCAGGAGGGAATGGGGAAAGCAAACAGGAGGTGACCGAGATGACGATAAGGGAAATCACGATGCGGTTTCCAGCGGAGTTGCTACGAAGCTTCGATGAGGTTATCGGAAGGCAAAGCCTCACACGGGATGAAGCGTTGATCGGGCTCGTTGAGGATTATGTCCAGAGAAGGGCAGTGGAAAGAGAAATCGCAAAGGCAACGCTTGCCCGATTGGGAAGGGAGATGCCTACTAACCGCTCAATAGATGCCATCGAGATTGATGCAAATAGAGTGGCAAAGGCAATAGCCGAGACCTTTGGAACAGATGATCCAGTGAAAATCGTCAACATGGTAAGGATTGGAAGCAAAAAGCCAGCCCCATAATCTGAGCTGGCAGTTGGTGCATAGCGAATGGCACACAACCATGAGCTATGTTTTAGAAAGTGTCTTCAGGCATTTGGCACAGATGTTCACGCGCCTGGTAACGCCATCTTCGGTGATGGTCACTTTCTGAATGTTGGGCTTCCACTGGCGCTTCGTCGCCTTTTTGGAATGGCTGACGTTATGTCCAAACTGGACGCCCTTGCCACAAATTTCACACTTAGCCATAATTTACTCCCTCATCAATAATGTTCAAATCACTGAGTATATCATACCACAATAAGCCGCTTTGCGCAAATCGGCCAGGTGGCCTTGGAGGTAAGTGAAAGTGGCAGAAGAAACGAGATTGGGTAGGATTGAGATTTCGCCCACAGCTATCGCCGGCATCGCCAGCCAGGCGGTGCTGAATAGCTACGGCGTGGTCGGCATGGCCTCCAAGAGTCTGGTGGGCGGCCTGGCCCAACTCCTCCAGCGAGATAGCAGGCGAGGAGTCGAGGTGAAGCTGGAGGGCGATCGGATCATTATTGACCTCTATGTGGTCATCGAATACGGCACCAGGATTTCCGCCGTCGCCCACAATATCATGAGCAGCGTGAAATTCAGCGTGGAGAAGGCCCTCGGCGTGCCCGTCTCCCAGGTGAACGTCCACGTTCAGGGATTGCGGGTGAGTGAAACGGAGATACGGATTTGACAAACGAGACAGCGGACTTCTGTAGTGGAAGAGGGCTCAGGCGGGCATTGGAGGCCAGCACGGTCTGGCTGGAAAGGCACGTCGAAATCATCAACGCTCTGAACGTTTACCCCGTGCCCGACGGCGACACCGGCACCAATATGCTGCTCACCATGCGAGCTGCCCTCGAAGAGTTGAACAGCTCCCCGGCGCAGTCGGCCTCGGTCGTGGCCCACGCCGTGTCCTATGGCTCTCTGATGGGAGCTCGCGGCAACTCTGGGGTCATCCTCTCCCAGTTGTTCCGGGGGCTGGCCAGAAGTCTGGATAAAAAAGAGACCTTCACCGCCCGGGAGTTGGCTCAGGCCATGACGGAGGCTTCGGCCACGGCCTACAAGGGGGTGATCAAGCCCGTCGAAGGCACCATCCTCACCGTGGCCCGAGAGGCGGCCGAGGCGGCAATGGCCGCCACCGAGGAGAGGAACGACTTCCTCTACGTGCTGGAGAGAACGGTGATGGAGGCCAGGCACTCTGTGGCCAGAACGCCGTCCCTCTTGTCTGTGCTGGCGGAGGCCGGCGTGGTTGATGCCGGCGGACAGGGGCTGTTAGTCATCTTGGAAGGCGCCCTGCACTTCATGCGGGGAGATGAGGTAGGGGAGCTGCCGACCATCGAGGCGGGCGTAGAACTGGAGGTGCCCGTCGAGGAGGAGTACGGCTACGAGACGATGTTCATCCTCAAGGGTGAAGACCTGAACGTGGAGGAGATCAGAGAGGCGATAGCGGCCATGGGCGAATCGGTCTTGGTGGTTGGCGACTCCCAGGCCGTCAAGGTCCACGTCCACAGTATGGAGCCGGGCGAGCCCCTCGACTACGCGGCGAAGCTCGGCACCATCACCCAAATCAGTGTCGAGAACCTGCAGGAGCAATATCGGGAGTTCGTCCGTGGCCAGGCCCAGCCTCCCCCACGGGCAGAGGAATTGGGCGACACAGCCATCGTGGTCGTCGCTCCCGGCGAGGGCCTGGCCCGCGTGTTCGAGAGCCTGGGAGTTAGCGCTGTAGTGCCCGGCGGCCAAAGCATGAACCCCAGCACTCAGGAGATATTAAAAGCCATCGAAGGCTTAAACGTCGAGAAGGTCATCGTCCTGCCCAACAACAGCAACGTCATCATGGCGGCGCGACAGGCCAGAGAGCTTTCCCAGAAAGAGGTGGTCGTCGTGCCCACCACGACCATTCCCCAGGGCATCAGCGCCGTCCTGGCTTTTAATTGTCAGGCGGATCTGGGGACCAACGCTCAGGTGATGGAACAGGCGGCCCACAGCGTTCGGACTGCCGAGATAACCACGGCCACCCGTGCCGCCCAGATCAACGGCGTCTGCGTGGAGGAGGGGGAGTTCATTGGTCTTTTAGACGAGGAACTGACTGCCTCGGGCGGCAGCCTGGAGGAGGTCGTCCAGGAGATGCTGCGCCAGATGCAGGCCGATGAGCATGAGATAATCACCATCTACTACGGCCAGGACATCGCTGGCGCGGAGGCTCAGAAATTGACCGACGAGATCCTGGCCCGCTACCCAGACCAGGAGGTGGAGCTGGTAGACGGCGGGCAGCCTCACTATCACTACATCCTGTCGGCGGAGTAGCGTCACGGCTCGTACGTTTGGGCTATTTCCTCGCCTGGATTCACGAGGGAGAGGAACAGGGGGTAAAGCCGGTGTTTAAG
>CAYNWI010000151.1:3854-6236 GCA_964400825.1 uncultured Anaerolineae bacterium
TTTCCTCGCCTGGATTCACGAGGGAGAGGAACAGGGGGTAAAGCCGGTGTTTAAGGATGAAACAGATGTTGGGTAGCAGGGCGGCACTCGCCCTCGGGACCTGGGTCGTGTACGTGTTGGTGTTCATACCGCTCTACCACCTAGTGGGGCAAGTGGTGGCCGCGCTGGCCATACTACCGGTGGGTGTGACAGGGTGGCTCTTTGGGATGCGAGCCGGACTGCTCGCCGGACTGCTGGCCTTCCTGCTGAACATGCCGCTTATGTCCCTGGTCACGGGCACAGGCTGGGCTATGATGACCTCAGAAGGTCTGTTCGGCTCCGTTCTCGTACTGCTGCTCGGCGCGGTGGTCGGGCGGCTGCGTGACTTGGGCGAACGGGCGAAGAGGGAACTCACCGAGCGTAAGCGGGTGGAGGAAGAGCTGAGAAAACACCGTGACCACCTCGAAGAATTGATAGGGGAACGCACCGCCGAACTAAGAAGGATCAATGAAGAACTTCAAAAGGGAATCACCGAGCGCAAGCGGGCGGAGGAGTCGCTGAAGGAGTACTCCGAGCGGCTGGAGGAGATGGTGGAGGAGCGCACTCAGGAGCTTCGAGAGGCCCAGGAGCAACTGATTCGCCGGGAGAAGCTGGCCATGCTGGGGCAACTGGCCGGCGGCGTGGGCCACGAACTGCGCAACCCGCTGGGGGTGATCTCCAACGCCGTGTACTTTCTCAAGATGACCCTCCCCGACGCCGACGAGACCACCAAAGAGAGCCTGGAGATGATCTCCGAAGAAGTGCGCAATTCGACCAGGATCATCTCCGACCTGCTGGACTTCTCGCGCACCAGGTTGCCAGACAGGGAGGAGGTAGCGGTCTCCGAGCTGGTGGCCCAGGTGCTGGAGAAACTATCTCCGCCCGAGGGGGTGGAGGTGATCACCGAGATCGCCCCCGACTTGCCTCCGGTGTTTGTTGATTCCTGCCAGATGGGGCTGGTGTTGGACAACCTGGTCACCAATGCCTGCCAGGCGATGAAAGAGGGGGGCAATCTGACCATCAGCGCGCAGGCGGAGAAGGGCCAGGTGTCTCTCTCTGTAGCCGACACCGGCTGTGGCATTTCCCCGGAGAGCCTGCCCAAGATCTTCGAGCCATTGTTCACCACCAGGGCGCGGGGCATCGGGCTGGGGCTGGCGACCTCCCGGATCCTGGTGGAGGCCAACGGGGGGAGTATTGAGGTGGAGAGCGAGGTGGGGAAGGGGAGCACGTTCACGGTGAGGCTGCCCATCAGGGAGGGGGTAGCATGAGCGAGAAGTTGCGCATTCTCGTAGTAGACGACGACCGCAGGATGGCCAAGACGCTGGTGAATATCTTCCAGGCCAAGGGCTACGAAGCCGAGGCCGCCCACTCCGGCCCTGAAGCCCTGGAAAAGGTGGAGAAGGCCCACTTCGACTGCGCCCTGACCGACATCAGGATGCCAGGGGGGAACGGGGTGCAGCTCTATCGAACCATCAAGGCCAGGCGGCCCGATCTGCCAGTGGTGCTGATGACTGCCTATTCTAGCGATGAGCGGGTCCGAGAAGGGTTAGAAGAAGGCGTCGTAGCCGTCCTCACCAAGCCGCTGGACATCAACCTCTTGCTCAGCTTTTTCTCTTCCCTGCGCCAGGAGCGTTCCATCGTCATCGTGGACGACGACCCAGAGTTTGCCAGGACGCTGGGGGACATATTGCGGGCGCGAAGCTTCGCCGTGACTCAAGTCACCGACCCGCACGATGTGGTGGAGAGAGTCAGGCCGGATGGACAGGTGGTGCTGCTGGACATAAAGCTGGATGACATCAGCGGTTTGGAGGTGCTCAAGGGGATCATGGAGCAGCATCCTCGCCTGCTGGTGGTGCTGGTGACCGGCTACCGGGAGGAGATGGGGCCAGCGATAGAGGCTGCGCTGAAGATCGGCGCTTATACCTGCATATATAAGCCCTTCGAGGTAGAGGAGCTTATCCAACTGCTGACCAAAGTTCGCCACCAGGAGCTGAGCCGGGTTCTGGGCCGGCCTGTCAGAAAGAGAAAAAAAGGTGAGCCATGGATGCAAAGACCAGTATCCTCATCGTAGACGATGACCCCAATTTCAGGAAGACCCTCTCCGGCATCCTCCGCACCAGGGGTTATGCCCCCCTGGCCGCTGCCACGGGAAAGGCGGCTCTGGATAAGATCGAGGAGGAGATACCTGCTGTAGCCCTGATAGACCTCAGGCTGGAGGACATGTCTGGCCTGGAGGTGATGGGGAAGATCAAAGAGCGCTGCCCAGGCACGGAGTGCATCGCGCTCACTGGA
This sequence comes from uncultured Anaerolineae bacterium, assembly GCA_964400825.1. GTDB lineage: Bacteria > Chloroflexota > Anaerolineae > VGOG01 > VGOG01 > CAYNWI01. Next base: position 6,165 of record CAYNWI010000151.1, read on the forward strand.
TACGCCTCCCAGGCATCGGCCATCGAGGCGGTCAACCTGGGGGCCTACAGCTACGAGCAGAAGCCCTGCGAC
>CAYNWI010000152.1:0-6226 GCA_964400825.1 uncultured Anaerolineae bacterium
ATCCGCGAGATCTACGGGGCCACCGAGGGCATGTTCGGCCAGCAGCGGGACGAGCGCCGCGCCTGGGTGCCCAACTACGACCTTTTCTTTTTCGAAGTGAAAACCAAGACGGGCATCAAGATGCTGCACGAGATGCGCCCCGGCCAGATGGGCAGCCTGGTCGTCTCCACGCCTATCCTGCCCCGCTACGAAATCGGCGACCTGATCCGCGCTTTTCGGCCGCCCTACTTCCGCTGCATCGGCCGTGACCGCTGGTGGACGCCTTTACGGTATATCTGGGATGAGTTCAGTACGTTGAATCTGGGACGGCTATGAGAGAGAGAATAAAAGCTAGCTGAGCAGTGTTACATTGGTGTCATTGCGAGCGTAGCGAAGCAATCTCCCGCCTGCAATTTGCAAGCAACGGTGGAGATTGCTTCGTCGCTCCGCTCCTCGCAATGACACTTGGCGCGATCTAACATTGTCAAGGTAGTTAGAGATCAGATATTGGAGATTGGATATTTGGAAGAGTATCGCGAGTTTATCCAGGTTTTCGTTGAATTATGGCATAAAGGGTTGAAAGATCCGGCCCGAACCCAGGCGCAAACGTTGGAGTGGCTGGTGGAGGGATACGCCCGGACGATCTACGGTCAGGACTGCGGTGCACCTGAGTTACTGGCCCTGGCCAACGACCCGCCTCGCTTTTTCGAGGCTTACCGGCGCGCTTTTCCCGCCGTCACCTACGACGAGATCAAGCCCTGGATTGACCGGGTGATCGCCGGCCAGGTCGAGGCGTTGCTGCCAGAGCCGCCCGTGGCCTGGGCCATGACCCGGGGCACCACGCGGGGTACCCCCAAGCGCATCCCCATCACCGATGCCGACCTGGGCATCCGCGTGGCCGCCGCCCGTGGCCTCCTCAACTACCTGCTGCGCACCGACCAGCTCGATGCCATCGGCGGCTACAGCCTCAACCTCAATTACCCCTCCGTGGTAGGGACGATGGACGTGGCCGGGCAGGAGACGCCTTACGGCTTCAGCTCCGGCATCTACGTCCGACACGCGGCCGCGGCCACCCCCGTCGAGATCCTGCCACCCCAAGAGGAGATTGATGCCCTGGGTGGCGGCACCACCCCCGGCGCCTGGGAGCGTCGCTTCGAGATGATCTATCAGCGGACCAAAGACGCGCCCATCACCATGTGCGCTGGGGTCTGTCCCTCCATCATCCAGTTTGGGCATTTCCTCCACCGCCGCCACAAGGTGCTACCCAAGCAGTTGTGGGACATGCGCGTCATCGCCGCGGCCAGCGTCCCCGGCATCACCACCAGGTACAGGCCGGCCCTCCGTGCCCTCTACGGCCCGGTGGACGTGGTCGAGATGTACATCGCCACCGAGGGCACCTTTGCCCAACAGCGAGACGAACGCCGTCTGCTGGTGCCCAATCTTGACCTGTACGTGTTCGAGGTGGAGGTGGGGGGCGAGGTCAAGATGCTGCACGAGATGCGCCCCGGCGAGTACGGCAGCCTGATCGTCTCCACGCCGGTGTTGCCCCGCTATCGCATCGGCGATGTGATTCGCGCCTTCGACCCACCGTATTTCCGCTGCATCGGTCGCCAGGGCCGCTGGACCAGGTTGCGCTATTGGCTGGACGGCATCATCAACCTGGACTTCGGGCGCGCCTAGAGGAGCTTGCTTGTCATTGCGAGGCGCGCTGTTTGCGCCGAAGCAATCCCCAATTTGCTGGTAGGAGATTGCTTCGCTTTGCTCGCAATGACATGAGAGAGCTCCAATCAAATCACCTGAACCTGGGCACCAGGTTGCGGGCGGTTTGCTTGGCGATGTAAACCAGCATCCCCCACCAGTTCTGCCGCCTCCACTTGTTGCGCGAGAGAAGGTTCCGCACCAGTCTGATCGGATTGAGGTAAACCGTGGTCCAGGCCCAGCGGGTGTAATTGTAGATCTGCCGGGGAGTCATGTGTTCGGTGGGCACGAGGACGTGGGCCATGTCGTGGTGCGCATAGTTGGCGGGGAGTTCGATCCAGCCCTCGGCTATCGCTTTGTCATAGTCGGGCGCACCGGGGAAGAGCGTGTACACCAGGAAGACAGGGAAGTCCACGTCGAGCCGGTTGACCAGACGCACCTTCTCCTCGAAGGTCCGCGGGCTATCGCCGGGCAGGCCGACGATCAGCATGGCCTGGCAGACGATGTCGTTTTGGCGCAGCAACCGCACCGCCTCTTCGGCTGTCTCGGTGCGCAGTTGCTTGTTCAGTTCGGCCCGCTGCTCGTCGTTGGAGGCCTCGATGCCGATCTGCACCATGCGGTTGCCCGCTCGCCGTAACAGAGGCAACAGGTCTTTGTACTTGACCACCAGGTCGGCCCGCCCCTGGTAATACCAGTTGACGTCTATCCCCCGTTGCAGAATCCCCTCGCAGATGGCGGCCATGTGCTCGCCGTTCACGTTGAAGCAGTCGTCGCCGAACCAGATGTTCTGGCGCCCGTAGCGGTTGACCAGGAGGTCTATCTGCTCGACGACCTGCTGCGGGTCGTGAGGGCGCCAGCCGCCGCCCCAAAAAGGCCACTCGGAGCAAAACGTGCACCGGAAGGGACATCCCCGGCTGGCGATGACCGTGGCAAAGGGGCCACCCAGGGACGCAAAGTAGTAGCGCTCCATCGGCATCAGGTGAAAGGCGGGCATGGGCAGCGTCGTCGGGTCCAGGGGGGGCGCGACGGGGGTTTCCACGACCTGGCCATCCCGGCGAAAGCTGATGCCCGGCACGCGCTCCAGCCTGTTGCCTCCCTCCAGGGTTCGCGCCAGCTCGACGATGATCTGGTCTCCTTCGCCCCGCGCCACCACGTCCACCTCGGGCATCGTCTCCAACGTCTCCTCGGCGGTGAAAGTCACGTGCGGGCCGCCCAGGGCGATGATGGCCTCGGGGACTGCCTGGCGCGCCACGCGGACGGCGTGGGCCACGTCGGGCACCCAGGGCGTATAGACCGTGATGCCGATCAGATCCGGCTTGCTCTGGGCGATGGCTGGCCCCAGTCCGTCCCAATTGATTCCCAGCGCATTGGCGTCCAGGATCTCGACCGGGATGTTGGCCTGTTCCAGGCAGCCGGCCAGTTGGGCCAACCCCAACGGCAGCGCCACCACATCCCCCATCATCTCCCAGGGGGTCTTGGGCGGTTCAAGCAGGAGAACGCGCATATAGCAATACCTTGGTCTGGCTTCGTCATTAGCTTTGGATAAAGCGGCTCAGGATAATGCTCACGCCGATGGCGATCAGCACCAGCGCCCCGACCACGTCCCACCTCGTCAGTTCCCCCAGGCCGATGCCCAGCAGGATGAACCCGAAAATGATGCTGCCCGTCACCGGACGCCGGTAGGCTGGCACGAGCAGGCGAATGACCACGAACAGGAGCGCGAGAATCCCGGCCCCGAGGAAGCCGATAGCCCAGGCCTCCCCACGGATTCCCAGGGTTTCCAGCATCCCCACGTTGTCTGCGATCAGCACCAGCCCGGCCCAGATGAGGACCAGGGCCCACCAGGCGGCGTTGAGCGGATCACTGCGCCACTTCTCATCCCAACTTTCCCCGTTGTCTTTTTCTTCCTTTTCGTCCTTCTCGTTGCGTGGCCTTTCAGACATGATTCCCTCCTTCCTTGCATTGATGTATCGGGATTATATCATACATTTCAGGATAGTACAAAATGTGCGCCCTGCTCAAGGCTGCGTGGTAGTCCAGGGCCTCCGAAGCTTTGAATGTCCTCGGAGGCCCTTCCCATGTCCGGCTCTGGGATTTGCTACTTCTGCAAAAACCTGATCGCCCCACCTACGAGCGAACCCTCGCCCATGTCCTTCCCACCCGCCCTGGGTGCGAATTCCAGGATGCGGTCGGCCAGGCGAGAGAAGGGCAGCGATTGCAGCCAGACGCGGCCGGTGCCCTGCAGGGTCGCCAGGAACAGTCCCTCACCGCCGAAGATCATGGACTTCAGGTTGCCCGCCCGCTCGATGTCGTAGTCTATGGTATTCTCGAAGGCGACGATGCAGCCGGTATCCACCATGACTTTCTCGTTGTGGAGGGGCTTCTCCACGATGGTGCCGCCGGCGTGGACGAAAACCATCCCATCGCCTCGGAGCCGTTGGAGAATGAAGCCCTCACCGCCGAAGAGCCCGACCCCTAGCTTCTTGTTGAAGGCGATGCTCAACTCGGTACCCATCGCCGCGCATAGGAAGGAGTCCTTCTGACAGATCAACTCGCCGTTCGTGTCATCCAGGTCAATGGCAATGATCTTGCCTGGGTAAGGCGCTCCGAAGGCCGCGTGCCGCTTGCCCTGGCGCGCGGTGTTGGTGAAGTGAGTCAGAAACAGCGACTCGCCGGTGATCGCCCGCTTCCCAGCACTCACCAACTTATCCATGAAGCCAGCCTTCGGCCTGGAGCCATCTCCCATCCTGCTCTCGAAGCCGATGCCGTCTTCCATGTACATCATCACCCCGGCCTCTGCGATCACCGTCTCGCCGGGGTCCAGTTCGATCTCCACGAACTGGAGGTCGTCGCCAACAATCTGGTAGTCAACCTCGTGCGCTTTCATGGTGTTTCCCTCCTGTATGTGTTTTTGGTGGCGCAGACAAATTATACACTATGCCTCGAGCAAGTCAAGCCGGGGAATGTCGAGGGCGGGTCATGCGCTGGGGTTGACGATGCGCCCTACGAATAGGATGGTGCCGGTCTCAATGTCGCGGATCAGGAAGACGAAGGGGCGATCAATGGTGACCACGACAGGCTCCTCTGGCATCATCGCCTTCTCCGCGACCACTACTGCGGTAGCAGCGGCGGCTTCCGTGCCGGCTTCGTCCACCGAGACGAATGCCTTGTGCACGACGTCCTTGATGAATAGCTCGTGGGTGCCATCCATCCCGGAGAAGTCCGCGGCCATGGAAAAAGCATCCGGCATACCCAGGGCGACAAGCACCTGGGCCAGACTGAAATCCGATTCGAGTTCGAATTTGGGCATGGTCAGGGCGACCCGGCCGGGGGCCAGGTTCTTCAGGATGGCATCCGCCCGCTCGGCATCCAGCGAGCCTTCAAAGGCCTCGAACTGGCCCGCCTCTGGGAGCAAGATCACCATCGAGAGCTCGTGGCCGTCGTACGGCAGCTCGACGGCCTGATACCCTTCACCCTCGACATAACCGAAGGACTCCGTCTGCTGCATCATGGGCACGGTGACCTCGCCGCCGTCGAGCAGGTGGAACGTGCCATCATCGGTCAGTCGCTCCTCAAAAGGGTGGCTCCACGCCGCGTTGAAGTAGATGGCATTGACGAGGACGAGCCGCGTCAATCCATCAATGATGCCCTTCGGAATCAGGTCATTTATCCGATCTTCTGTCTGATCACTGACCCAATCGTTGATGGTGACACGCGATTCCTCCGGCGCCTTGGCAAAGTCGATCAGCCTCAGGCCGGCTCCGTAGTTCTCAGCCAGCAGGTCGAGGAACTCGGCCAGGAACTTGTAGCCGTCCTGGCCCCAGATGGAATTGACGATGTTCAGTCGGAAGCCCTCTCCGTCCTTGCCCCTGGCGCCTTCACCACGGCGGGCGAGTTCCAGGTCCAGGCCGTTGAACGCGGGATGCAGACGGTCCTGGGATAGCATGAAGTGGAGGGTATCCGCCATCTGCTGTTCGGTCTCGCCGCGAGCGCCGGCGTAGGTCATGGCCAGCGCCAGGGAGATGCTGTAGGGGGAGTAGAACAGGTTGCCGTTCTCTTCTCTGAGAGCCTGGTAGAGGTCCAGGGCGAAGGTGCTGTTTCCGCTGACCAGGTCTGCCAGGTCCGAGGCGGCCACGTCCGGTGCAGTCACCCGCTGCTTTTCCGACCGTGCGATTCCCCCCGATGGCGTAGGTGGCTCCGGCGTCGGCGTAGGCTGGGCTGTGGTCGGCGCGCAGCCGCTGACGATCACCGCGCTCAGAATTAGCGTCAATCCCAAAGTGTGCAGTTTGCTTTTCATCTCTTGCCTCCTGGTTTTTGTTTTTGGTGGCTTTTCTGTGTCATAGACGCCTTGAAGGCCGAAAAGGTTCCGCTCACAGTATAACACAGAAAACTCCCCGGCGCAATGGTCAAGCGGGGAGTTTTAGGACGGGCAGATTGGCGAGTCTCTGCCACGCCTCATTCAGCGCGGAGCACAAACTGCACCAATTCCTCCAACCGACAGGTAGCCAGCCCGATCACGTGATCGCCGCCGCCGTAGTACACGTACATC
>CAYNWI010000153.1:0-2226 GCA_964400825.1 uncultured Anaerolineae bacterium
GTGGCCGACGGGACGGTGGTGACCTTCACCACCAGCCTGGGCGAGGTGGGAAGCACCGAGGTTACGAAGACGACCAGCAGTGGGGTGGCCACGGCGACGCTGACCTCGCAGGATCCAGGTACCGCAACCGTTACCGCCGAGGCCGGTTCTGTGTCCGACACTGCGGACGTGACTTTCGAGCCCGGCCCACCCTACACGGTGACGTTGGAAGCGAACCCGACGAGCATCCTGGTCGGCGGCTTTACCTCCACCCTGACGGTCACCGTGACCGATCAGTTCAATAACAACGTCGCCGATGATACGGAGGTACTCTTCGAGACCAGCTTGGGGAGCCTGGGCAGTGTCACGGTCACCAAGCTCACCGCCAACGGGGTGGCTACAGCTACCCTGACCTCGGAGACCACGGCGGGCACAGCGGTGGTCACGGCTACGTCGGATTCCAAGGTTGCCACGACTACGGTGGAATTCATACCTCTCTCACCCTACACGGTGACGCTGGTGGCCTATCCGACCAACCTGACTGTGGGGGAGACCTCCACGCTCTCGGCCACGGTGCAGGATCAGTACGACAACCATGTGGCTGATGGAACTGTGGTGACCTTTACCGCCAGTCTGGGCGCAGTGGGTAGTGAGTCAGTCACCAGGACGACCGCCAGCGGGGTGGCCACAGCCGAGCTGAGTTCCCAGGATCCAGGTACCGCAACCGTTACCGCCACGGCCGATTCTGTGTCCGACACTGCGGACGTGACTTTCGAAGTCGGCCCACCCTACACAGTGACGTTGGAAGCGAACCCGACGAGCGTCTTGGTTGGTGGCTTTACCTCGGCCCTGACGGCCACGGTGGTGGATCAGTTCAGTAACAACGTGGCCGACGGGACAGTGGTAACCTTCACCACCAGCCTGGGCGAGCTGGGGAGTGAGGCAGTTACCAAGACCACGGTTAGCAGCGTCGCCACAGCTACCCTGACCTCAGGCGACACGGCAGGCGTGGCAGCGATAACAGCGGCGGCAGGTTCCGCGGTCGCTACGACTGTGGTCACTTTCACCCCCGATGTACCTCTTGCCATCACCTTGATGGCTCACCCGACGAGCATTCCCATCGGGGCGTCCACCTCGGAGATCACGGCTACGGTCAGGGACCAATATGACAATCTGGTGGCTGATGGAACGGAGGTGACCTTTGAGACGGACTTAGGCAGCGTTGGCTCAAGCAGCGTGGTCACAGTCACCACCAACGGGGTGGCCAATGCCACCCTGACCTCCGGCCTACTCATCGGCACAGCAAATGTAACCGCCACTTCGGGCACGGCAGAGGGGCAAACCCAGGTGACCTTCACCGTTGGGGCCCCAGAAACCGTCATCGCGGAATCGTGGCCGCCAACCATTGAAGTGGGTGGGAACACAGCCACCATCACCGCCACGGTGAGGGACATCGGCGGCTACCCGGTGGCTGACGGCACGCCTGTGGTCTTCACCACCGACTTCGCCAGCCTGGGCAGCACTACGGTCACCGAATACACAACTGACGGAGTAGCTGTCGCGACTCTGACTTCGGGAACGACGCCCGGCGTGGCCCACGTCACAGCTACCGCCGACTCCAAGTTCGACACCGTGACCGTTAAAGTCGCGGCCGGACCGCCCTTTACCGTAGACGTTACGGCCGATCCGGCCTACATCCCCATAGGCGGAGCTACTTCGTGCATCACGGCTACGGTGAAAGATCGTTATGGCAACAACGTGGTCAACGGAACCAATGTGGAATTTGTCACCTCCCTGGGAAGCGTATTGCCTCCCTCCGATACCACGAACGAGGGGACGGCTGTGACCACACTGACCTCCGGAATGATCAAGGGGCCGGCTACCGTCACCGCCATTGCTGGCCCAGAGGATGGGTCAGTTGAGGTGATCTTCACCGTCGGCCCCCCGTTCTACATTAACGTGGTGGCAGATCCGCTTACTATCGGTCTTAATGGTCAAACCTCTAATATCCAGGCCACGGTAAAAGACATCGGTGGCAATAACGTGGCCGATGGGACGGAGGTAACCTTCGCCACGAGCTTGGGACTTTTGGGCAGTGACACGGTTATCAAGACCACCACCAGCGGCGTGGCTGAGGCCGTTTTGACCTCGGAAACCGCTGCGGGTACAGCGGTCATCACCGCCACAGCGGATTCGCATTACCACACCACCAAAGTTGTTTTCAGCCCGGATCCGCCCCACGACGTG
>CAYNWI010000153.1:2326-6194 GCA_964400825.1 uncultured Anaerolineae bacterium
ATACCGGACACGATCTATGTATCCTTCTACGTGCCCGCGTTCAAGATCTATCTACCCACAATCTTCAAGGCTTACTGATTCTCTGTTGCCAGATACCTGTACTGAGCCCGTCGAAGTGCTTGCATTGCCACAGTGGGTGACGAGACCGCTCGAGCTGGTCTCATCACCCACGACTATAGAAAGCCATCGGGAAAACTTTCCGGTGGCTTTTTGTTGGAGTAGGTGAGATTGTGGTATAATAAAGGCGACTTCTCCCAATCTCATGGAAAGGATAATGTATGAAGACCGCTGTCATCATCCCTACCTATAACGAGAGCGACAACATCGAGGCCCTGGCAAAAGAGATCCTGGCCCTTCGACTGGGCTCGGGGCAGGCTCTGAGTGACACCACCGAGATCGTCATCGTTGATGACAACTCGCCCGACGGCACGGGGGAGATCGCTGATCAACTGGCGAAGGTGTATCGAGGTGTCACAGTCATACATCGCCCCGCCAAGCTGGGTTTGGGCACCGCCTATGTCGCGGGCTTCAAAGGAGCACTGGCCCTGGGAGCCGACTGCATTGTGACTATGGACGCCGATTTCTCCCACCACCCTGGCTACATACCCGACCTGGTAGCCAGGAGCCAGGATGCTCCACTGGTCATCGGTTCTCGCTACGTTGATGGAGGGGGGACAGTCAATTGGGGTTTACGGCGGCAGATTCTGAGCAGAGGAGCCAACACCTTTGCTCGCCTGGTGCTGGGCCTCAAAGCCCATGACTGCACCGCTGGCTTCCGCTGCTATCGTCGAGAGGTTCTGGAGTCCATCGAGCTGGATGAGATTTTCTCCGATGGCTACTCCTTTTTAATCGAAATGCTCTATAAGTGCCAACTGAGAGGATGGGAGATTGGCGAAGTGCCCATCATCTTCGAAGACAGGCGCCACGGAGCTTCCAAGATCTCCCAGCGTGAGATCTTCAAAGCCCTTTACACCGTGCTGTGTCTGGGCTGGAAACGTGTCTTTTCTCGGGGTTAGTTGAGCGAAGGACAACCAACCAACATGGAATACGTGGCCTGCAACCTCTGCGGCTCAAGGAATAGCGAGGTGCTTTACCCAGGCACCTTGCCAGCAAGCCCGACTGCTGGTGACATCGCGCACTTTCGTTGTACTAGCTCCGGCTACGGCAGGCACCATACCATCGTCAAGTGCCGAGACTGCGGGTTGGTCTATGTCAATCCTCATCATAGAGCAGACACCATCCTCCACAACTACGAGGAGGGCGTTGATGAGCTTTACGTGGAGGAGCGAGAGGGGAGGGTACTCACCTTCCAGCGCAATCTCCGCCCCCTGGAGGAATTGATGCCCCCTGACCCAGGCAGGAGGTTGTTGGACGTTGGTTGTCACGTCGGGGTATTCCTGGAGATCGCTCAGGAGAGAGGCTGGGAGACCTGGGGGGTCGAGCCTTCCCGTTGGGCAGCCAGGGAGGCCCGGAGCAGGGGCTTGCAGGTGATAGAGGGAACCTTAGACCAGGCGCGCTTAGCCGACGAATCCTTCGACGTGATCACCATGTGGGACGTGATCGAGCATCTCACCGATCCCCTGAGGGATCTGCGAGAGAGCCATCGTCTTCTTAGAAAGGGGGGGCTCATCTGCATTCATACCATGAACATCGAGAGCCCTTTGGCCAGGCTGATGGGCCCACGCTGGCCCTGGCTGATGGAGATGCATCTCTATTACTTTTCCCGTCGCACCCTGGGGGAGATGCTGAGGAAAGCGGGCTTCACCGTGGTCAAGATGGTAACGCAGGGGCGCTTCCTGCGCCTGGGGTACCTGATTACCAGGATCGAGCCTTATAGCTCTCTCGTCGCTGGCTGGATGGACAAATTGATAATGCTACTCGGCTTGAAGGACAGGGCGGTGCCCATCAACCTGGGCGACCTCTTCACCACCTTCGCCCGAAAGGATTAATTCCCTAACGGCGTTTCTTGTCCTTGTCCTCATCCCCGATGAGCATGGTCAGGACGAAGCTGACCACGCTGATCACCAGCGCACCCCAGAAGGCTGGCCAGAAGCCTGCCACGTAGAAACCTAGCCCAAGCTGCCTCCCCAGCCAGGAAGCCAGTTGGAGCATCAGGGCATTGATCACCAGGGTGAAGAGGCCCAAGGTAAGTACAATCAGCGGGCAGGTCAGGAACTTGAGGGTGGGGCGGATCAGGGCGTTCACCAGGCCGAAGATGAGGGCCATGAGTACCAATACCGGCCAGCCTCCATCGGCATAGATGCCTGGTACCAGCTCGGCGGCCACGTACAGAGCCACCCCGTTTATCAGCCAGCGCAGTAGTAAATTTTGTCGCATGACACACCTCCGATGTGTTTTCGTTAGCGAAGGCGCGTGAGCACCTTCAATCTCCTCTCAACGCCAGCCGCATCTGGGCCAGCGTCCTCTTTTCTATGAAGCCACCTAGCTTGAGAGCCTCAATGGCTTCCTGATGTTCAGCGGGGTGACTAACGGCCACCCCGCGCTGTGGATAGTCCTCCAAAATGTTGAGGGCTTTCGTGACCAGCATTTCCTCCAGTTGCCCACGGTGGTCAGGGTGAACCACCAACTCCAGGCTGTGCTCGCCTCGCCAGCGGGAAGCGAGCACGGTGAGAGTGGCGACGAAGTGGCCACCATTCTCTACTGCCAACCGATGTTCCTCGTGCCCCGTGAACAGGTTGCTTAGCCACCTGGACAGCCGCTGGTCTAGTCCTATCATAAACTGATCGGGGCGCACAGGATTGAGCCACCGGGCTTCCTTCGAGGTGGCGGCTAAGGCCAGCTTGTACTCCTTCCGCCATTCACTGTAACCCCTTCTGCGCAGCACACAATCTTTGGTGATGGCTACCGGCCTCACTCTTTCCAAATGCAGTTCTGTCACGGCAGCGATCTGTTTGAAGCCCAGGTGCTGGTAAAGTTTGCGGGCAGGGACGTTGCCGGTGTGCACCTGGAGGACGGCCCACTTCCCGCCGTGCTCTCTGGCCAGGTCAATGGCCGCCTGCACCAGATGGTGAGCGATGCTCCGGCCCTGATAATCAGATCGAACAGCGACGTTGCTGATAAGCCAACGGCGGGAGTAAGGGGCCAGCCTCCCCACGTTGACGTTGCCGACGACGCGGCCCTCTTCTATCCAGACGAAGCCCCGGAAGGTCTCGTGGAACCCAGGGCTGGTGCGATCCAGCAGCCAGAGGAAGGGGCCGAAGTGGCTCATGATTTTCATCTCTCGCAGAGCCTCTTTGCCTTGCCGGGTCAGATTTCCGCCAAATGCCTCCTCCATGAGCGCGGCCACCTGCCCCATATCGCGGCTGTGGTCCACTGGCCGTAGGCCGCTGAACTTCCTTTGCCGAACAGCCTGAGCTATCATTCACTCCCACCCGATGATCCACGCGCAGAGGCCGGCCAGGAGGATGGTGCTGACCACCAAAGCCGCTAGCTGCCCCGCCAGAAGCCCCACGTCTTTAGCCGCCCAGAGAAGCATGGGCACCATAAACACCGCCAGAATAAACCAGGCCACTAATTGCGGGTGTTGATTGAGAAACTTTCGTACAAACATCAGAAACTCCTTCCCACTCGATTTTCGATTTAGAAATGGACATGGCCAAAACTTGTGGTAGTGACGACTTTAGTCGTTTCAAGCGACTGAAGTCGCTACTACAGATTTTGGCCACACTCTTTAGAAATCGGCGATCGAAAATCGCAAATCGGAAATCCTCTCCCACTCCCTTTTCACCTGCCGCCAGGTCTCGTCCAGGCTGCCGCTGTTGTCAATGACCACGTCGGCCAGGGCCAGCTTGGCCTCCTGGGGCGGCTGGGCCTCGATACGCTGACGGGCCTCCTCCTCGGTCAGACC
>CAYNWI010000154.1:0-6179 GCA_964400825.1 uncultured Anaerolineae bacterium
ATAAACCGTTCTGGATACCCTGATGGCTTATCGGGTGAGGAGATCCTCTTGGAAGCCAGGATCCTGGCTGTAGCTGACGTCGTTGAGGCTATGGTCTCTCACCGACCTTACCGACCGGCTCTTGGCATAGATAAGGCATTAGAGGAAATCTCAAAGAACAGGGGTGTCCTTTATGATCCTGAGGTGGTGAATGCTTGCTTGAAGCTTTTTGCTGAGAAAGGATTTGAGTTCGAGTGAGAGTTGAACATCGGCGGTGACATGCAACTCCAGGTAGCTTTGGCTCAGGCAGCGACGGTGCTGGAAAACGCAGGCATCGAAGAATCCAGACTGGACGCCGAGCTGCTCCTGGTTCATACCCTGGGTATAACCAGAGCTCGGCTCCGCGTCCATCCCCGAAGCCAGTTGAGTCCCACTGAGCTAGCCGGCTACCGCCAATTGATCGAGCGACGCGCACGACGCGAGCCTGTGGCCTACATCGTCGGCCACAAGGAATTCTACGGGCTCGACTTTTTTGTTGATGGTCGGGTGCTGATCCCCCGGCCGGAGACGGAGCTGCTGGTCGAGAAGGCCATCGAGATCAGCCAGCGGCGGGCAGTGGTGGCCGACGTCGGCACGGGCAGTGGGGCCATCGCCGTCAGCCTGGCCGTGCACCTGCCCCAAGTCCTGGTCTACGCCACCGATGCTTCCCCCGGAGCCCTGGAGGTAGCAGCCCGTAACTGCCGCCGCCACGGCGTGGAAGACCGCGTCCACTTGCTGCAAGGCCACCTGCTGGAACCGCTGCCAGAGCCAGTTGATCTCATCGTCGCCAACCTGCCCTACGTCAGCCGGGCCGAGCTGGCCCAACTGCCGCCAGAGATCAACTGCTACGAGCCGAGGGAAGCCCTGGACGGCGGCCCCGATGGCCTGGACCACATCCGCCGCCTGCTGGCCCAGGCGGGGGAGCACCTCAAACCCGGCGGAGTTGTCCTGTTGGAGATCGGGGCGACCCAGGGCCAGGCGGTGATTGCTCTGGCCCAACGCCACCTTTCAGTTGCAAGAGTCGAAATCGTGGTGGACTACGCTGGGCTGGACAGGGTGGTGGTCGTAGAGATGTAAGAGATGGCTTGTTTGACCAGGGCGGCGAATTGCGTTATACTACTCCACAGCCATGAGAATCGAGACCAAAGTGCTCTCTGCTGAGAAGGAAGCCATTGCTACAGCCGCCCGGATTCTGGCCGAGGGCGGCCTGGTCGCCTTCCCCACGGACACGGTCTACGGCGTTGGTGCTCATGCCTTCCAGCCAGATGCTGTGGAGAGAATTTATACAGCCAAGATCCGCCCGCGGGACAAGGCCATACCCATCCTCCTGGCCCAGGCCGATGATCTCCCCCTCGTAGCCGAGGGCATCACCGAGACCGCCTGGCTCCTGGCCGAGAGGTTCTGGCCCGGCGGCCTGACCCTGGTGCTGCCCAAGAAAGCCAGCGTCCCCGACGTCGTCAGCGCCGGCGGCCCCACTGTGGCCGTGCGGGTGCCCGACCACCCGGTGTTTCTAGCTTTGATCGCCGCTCTGGGCGCTCCCCTGGCCGGCACCAGCGCGAATCTGAGCGGTCGTCCCAGTCCTGTCACTGCTCAGGAGGTGGAGACAGAGTTGGGAGGCCGTATCGAGCTCATCCTCAACGGGGGACGGTGCCCTGGTGGCATCCCTTCCACTGTGCTGGATTTGACCACCGACCCGCCGACTATCCTGCGTGCCGGAGCCATCGCTGGGGAAGAGATCAGAAGCGCCTGGCGCTGAAGCACCAGGCTGAAAGAGCAAAGCCCCCTTCGGGGGCTGAATTTCAGCCCGTAGGGCTTTGCTCGTTTAGCGTCGAGCTTTAGCTCGGCGCTGAAAGGATCAAGACATGCTATTTGCCGGATTAGGTTTCTACGTTGTTTATCTCATCATCGGGTTGTTGGTGGCTATCAGCGTCCACGAGTGCAGTCATGCCTGGGTGGCCAACGAGCTCGGCGATCCCACGGCTAAAAACGCGGGGCGGCTATCCCTGAACCCCTTTGCCCACCTCCACCCCCTGGGCACGCTCTCTCTCCTGCTCCTGGGCCTGGGCTGGGGGAAGCCAGTGCCTGTAGACGCTTCCAGACTCCGTCCTGGAGCCAAAGTAGGCATGGCTTTGGTGGCCCTGGGAGGCCCTGTTGCTAACTTCGTGACCGCAGCTCTCCTGGCCATTCCTCTCAGGTTGCGCCTTCCCATCTTCACGCCGCAAAGGATTGGAGGCTTTATCGTTTCCTACGGCGAACTGGTCTCCTGGGTAGTTTGGCTGAACATCGCTATGGCCATCTTCAACCTGATACCCCTTACCCCGCTGGACGGTTCGAGGCTCCTGTCTGTACTTTTGCCCGCTCGCTGGTTCAATATCCTCGCTCGCTATGAACTCTATGGCCTGATCTTGATACTGCTCCTGATCGTTCTGGAAAGATTCACCCAAACGGGCATTCTGACGAGGATACTTTTCCCTCCCATTGAGTTCGTGTGGTGGAGATTTACCAACCTGACTCCACCTTTTCCGTGGTGATATTTCTGAAACGCGGGGACAGGAGGAGTGAATAGTGCGCATTGCTATCGGTGCAGATCACGCCGGCTTCCATCTCAAGGAAGCAATAGCCAGGCTCCTGGATGAATCAGGCTATGAATATCACGACTTCGGAGCGTACAACACTGAGCTCTCTGACTATCCCGACTTCGCCAGGGCTGTGGCTGAAGCGGTAGCCCAGGGTGACTTCGAGCGGGGCATCCTGGTCTGCGGCAACGGCATTGGCGCGTGTATCACCGCCAACAAAGTGCCAGACATTCGAGCAGCGGTGTGCCACGACACCCTCTCCGCCCGCCAGGGCAAGGAGCACGACGACGTCAACGTCCTCTGTCTGGGGGAGCGGATCATCGGCATGGATCTGGCGCTGGAGATCGTTCGGGTCTGGCTGGCCGCCGAGTTCTCAGGCCTGGAGCGCTATCGCCGCCGACTGGCGAAGATGGCCGAGCTGGAGGGAAACTAAGCGATGCTCATCGGCATTGACGCCAGCCGAAGCGTAGCTCAGGAGCGAACCGGCACAGAGAACTATTCCCTCAATCTAATCCGCCACCTTCTAGCCTTACAGAGCGATCACCGCTATCGCCTCTACTTCAATCGCCCCCCCACCTACAACCTGCAACCTGTAACCTGCAACCTGAGAATCATCCCCTTCCCCCGCCTCTGGACCCACCTGCGCCTCTCCTGGGAGATGGCCCGCCGCCCTCCAGACCTGCTCTTCGTTCCCGCCCACGTCCTGCCCATCGTTCACCCTCGTCGCAGCGTAGTCACCGTCCACGACCTGGGCTACCTCTACTATCCACAGGCCCACCGCCTCCTGGATCGAATCTACCTGGATCTCTCCACCCGCTACAACGCCCGCGCCGCCACTCACCTCATCGCCGACTCGTTGGCCACCCAGCGCGATCTCATTGAGCGCTACGGCGTCGAGCCTGACAAGATCACCGTCGTTTACCCCGGCTACGATGATACGGCCTTCCAGCCAGTGAGTGATGAGGAGGCTATCGAGGCCGTCAAAACCAGATACGACATCGCTGGCGACTACATCCTCTTCGTAGGCACCCTGCAACCCCGCAAAAATCTGATCCGCCTGACCGAAGCCTTCTCCAACCTCCAACCTCCAACCTCCAACCTCCAACTAGTGATCGCGGGGAAGAAGGGGTGGCTTTACGAGAAGGCTTTCCGACGAGTCAAAGAGTTGGGCTTGGAAGGAAGTGTTCTCTTCCCTGGCTACGTTGCCGCGGGAGACCTGCCCGCCCTCCTATCCGGCGCTCGCCTGTTCGTTTTTCCCTCCCTCTACGAGGGCTTTGGACTGCCGGTCTTGGAGGCCCTGGCCTGCGGAACTCCCGTCGTCTGCTCGAACGCTGCCTCGCTCCCTGAGGTGGC
This sequence comes from uncultured Anaerolineae bacterium, assembly GCA_964400825.1. Taxonomy (GTDB): domain Bacteria; phylum Chloroflexota; class Anaerolineae; order VGOG01; family VGOG01; genus CAYNWI01. The sequence continues at coordinate 3,948 of CAYNWI010000154.1, forward strand.
GGGAGACGCGGCCCTGCTGGTTGATCCATTGGACGTGGGAGGGCTGGCGGCGGCCCTGGCGCGCGTGCTCGGCGACGAGGAGCTGCGAGCCGAGTTAATACAGCGCGGCTTCGAGCAGGCGAAGGGATTCTCGTGGGAGAGGTGCGCCCGCGAGACATTGAACGTGCTGACGAGTGTTTGCCACGAATTACACGAATTTCACTAATCTACCCTCTTTTCGTGTCAATTCGTGAAACCTGTCCTGAGCTCAGTCGAAGGATTCGTGGCTGAAGAGAGAGAATTATCTTGGCCGATCCCCAGCGCATTTTGGTCGTCAAACTGTCCGATATCGGCGACGTTCTCACCGCCACGCCAGCATTGCGTGCCCTGCGGGAGAGCTTCCCCGACGCCCGCGTGGAGGCCCTCGTCCCCCCCAACTCCACGCCCGTCCTGGCCGAATCGCCCCTGATAGACGACGTCGTCGTCTTCGACAAATTCCAGTACGACCGGCCCGCAGACGCCTTCAAGCCGTCCTCCCTGGCTGCCCTCGTCCGCTTGGCCTGCGATCTGCGCCGCCGACGCTACGATTGCCTGGTCATCCTACACCATCTCACCACCCGTTGGGGAACGCTGAAGTACGCTGCCCTGGCCCTGACCAGCGGGGTCAAGATTCGGGCCGGGCTGGACAACGGACGGGGTTGGTTCCTGACCCATCGGGCGCGCGATGGCGGCTTCGGTGTCCGGCACGAGGTGGAATACTGGCTGGACGTGGTGGGAACCATCGGGGCCGTGACAGAGGACACCTCGCTGGAGATAACCATCACAGCGGATGACGAGGACTTTGCCAATGACCAAATCCCTCCTCCTCTCTCCCCCTCCTATCAGGGGGGGGGTGGGGGGGGGTGTCCGCTGGTAGCAATTCATCCTGGTTCGGGAGGCTACAGCTTGGCCCGTCGGTGGTCGGCGGAGGGATTCGCCCGCGTGGCCGACGCCCTGGTCGAGCGCCACGGCGCACGCATCGTCTTAGTGGGCACATCCGCTGATGGTGTCTCCCAGGTGGCCTCGCTGATGCGTTCGGGAGCCTTGAATCTGGAGGGAAAGACGAACCTGAGCCAATTGGCCGCCATCCTGAAGAGATGCGACCTCTTCATCGGCGCTGACTCCGGCATGATGCACCTGGCGGCAGCGGTGGGCACGCCGCTGGTGGCCATCTTCGGGCCCTCCAATCATCGCGCCTGGGGGCCGTGGCTGCCTGGAGACGAGGAACGAGGTAGGGCGGTGATAGTGCGGGCAGACCTGCCCTGTAGTCCTTGCTCATACGTAGGCTTCTCGGTGGGCAGGCGGGAAGGGTGTGAGGCTCGAACGTGTATGAGGATGGTGACGCCGGAGGTGGTGCTGAAAGCGGCAGAGAGGCTTCTGCAAGGCAAAAGCACCCTCCAATCTCCAATCTCCAACCTCCAACCTCCAACCTCCACCATCCTCGGCGTGCGGACAGACAACGTCAACTACGACCAGGCCCTCTCCCTCATCGAAAGCTTTATCGTCAGCGGTGAGTTTCATCAGGTGGTGACCGTCAATCCTGAGTTCATCGTGGCCGCTCAGTCTGACGGTGATTTCCGCAACATTCTCAACGCCTCTTCCCTGGCCCTGCCCGACGGAGCTGGCCTCCTCTGGGCGGCACGCTTCCTCGGCCATCCCCTCCAAGAGCGGGTGACAGGAACGGACACGGTGCAGCGCATAGCGGCTCTGGCCGCTCACAAAGGCTACAGCCTGTTTCTGTTGGGCGCCGCCCCCGGTGTGGCCGTGGCGACCGCTGCCCGTCTCTGCAAGATGTATCCAGGCTTGAGGGTCGCCGGCACCCACGCCGGTTCGCCAGCCCTTGAGGAGGAGGACGAGATTGTTCACCTGATTCAGAAAGCGAGGCCAGACATCCTTTTTGTAGCCTACGGAGCACCCCAACAAGACAAGTGGATCGCCCGCAACCTGATCCGACTGGGAGTGCCGGTAGCGTTGGGCGTGGGTGGAGCCTTCGATTTCATCTCTGGCCGGGCCAAAAGAGCTCCCCGTTGGCTGCAGCGCCTGGGCCTGGAGTGGCTGCACCGGCTCTATCGCGAGCCGTGGCGGTGGCGCAGAATGCTCGCCCTGCCGAAATTTGTGTGGCTGGTGGTGGAGGAGCGTTTGGCAAAAAGGTGAAAGTGTGGTATTCTTCTACTATGAGCAAAGCCAAACTCCTGCAATCGCTTCCCAAACTAG
>CAYNWI010000155.1:0-6178 GCA_964400825.1 uncultured Anaerolineae bacterium
CGGTGGGCTCGTTGATGATGCGTAGCACCTCTAGCCCCGCGATCTTGCCGGCGTCTTTGGTAGCCTGGCGCTGGGAGTCATTGAAATAGGCGGGCACGGTGATCACCGCCTGAGTGATGATTTCTCCCAGGAATGCCTCGGCATCGGTCTTGATCTTCTGTAGGATCATGGCCGAGATCTCCGCTGGCGAGTACTCCTTGCCTCCCATTTCCACCCAGGCATCGCCATTGGGCTTCTCGATGATCTTGTAGGGCAATATCTTCCTGGCCCGCTGCACCTCAGGATCGTTGAACTTGCGTCCCATGAGGCGCTTGATGGAGAAGATGGTGTTATCGGGGTTGGTGACGGCCTGGCGCCGGGCCACCGTCCCCACCATGCGTTCCCCCGTCTTGGGGTTAACGGCCACCACCGACGGGAACAGCCGTCCTCCCTCCGCGCTGGGAATCACCACCGGCTCGCCAGCCTGCATCACCGCCGCGCAGCAGTTGGTGGTGCCTAGGTCAATGCCGATTATTTTACTCATAGTTTACTGTTCCTCCCTATCACAGAGTGAAAGTTGTAATAGCAGACTAGCGAAGCCTGCCATTATTTTGGTCGGATTAGTCTTTTCTACCCACTATACCCCTTTGCGTCGCGAGAGGCAAGGTGTAGTTCGTGGAGTGATGCTCGGTTTGCGTACCTCTAAAGACGGTTTGGCTAAACGGAGTGAGCTACAAACGCCTTTTTGGGCGAAGTGGCGACTCTTAGCTCAGAGTCACCACAACTAAGTCTAGTCTATCTGATGACTGGGTTCTTCCCAATCCCACCCACGACCAGGAAGGAGTCGCTTCTGCCGCATTTCCAAGACAAAAGACTTCAACATGCGTACCATGAACACACCCATGACCACCAATGGCACGATTATCACAATTGCGTTCAGCCACAGGGGATAAACCACCATGGTGGTTGTTTGGGTTTGGGTTTCGATGCGGCCTCCAAGGAACGTGATAATCGAACTCGGTAGCAACCCCGGGGAGTATAGAACAGCCATTGCTACTGTGAACATAACAAGGGTAATGAAAAGGCCTCCCATCATCCATGTCAATCCACGAGTTGGCCGTCGAAAGCGTTTCTTTATTCCAAGCCCGATAACATCAACTTTGCACATTCGGCTTGCATTCCCTGTGCTTATCACTCTAATCAATACTCGTTCACGTCTGTTGATAAAAGGGACTAGGACACGAAGAACATTTGGCTCTAAGCTATCCTTTTGTGCCTCAACCTCATACCCAGGTCGAGAAGTTGGCTGAGTTTCGTATTCCACAATCTTCGCCGACTTCTCTAGACGAATCTCAATATTAGGCTTTTCAATAGGCACGTTTCCAATGTTCAGAAGATTAATCTCAAATCCGTAGGCACTGTCGATTGGAACAGGTATTCCCTTGTCAGCCTCTTCGCTGGTTAGAACCCACTTGTCTACTGATACAGAGAGAGCATGCTTCTGCGTCGGCTTGAATCTCAATAATGGCATTGAGAAGACATCGTACTCAATTGTCTTTTGCGTGCGCTGTAGCCCAAACGCAAAGTAGGCGATAAGGAAGCCAAAGAATGCGCCTACTAGAGCTTCAGTTAATCCGCCCAAGATGTTGGGGAGAAAATCTGCTAGCATCCTGTGTCTCCTTCATGCTACTGATGTGCTAATACTTGCAGTGATACCGTTCCATAAAACGCTCTCCGTTTGTGCTTCAACGATGTCAAATAACTCACCTACATCAATTAGGAGCACTTTTGCTTTCCTCAGCCTCCGATGCCGGTTTCCCCTTGGCCACCCTCACCAAGGCAGGCCGCAAAACCCGGTCGCCGAGCTGGTAGCCCTTCTGCACCTCGCCGATGATCTGACCCTCCTGGTGCTCTGCGCTCTCCTCGTAGGTGATAGCCTCGTGCAGCAGAGGGTCGAAGCTCTGGCCTTCCGTCTCCATGAGAGTCAGTCCTCCCGCTTCCAGGATGGCCTGCAACTTCCGATAGATGAGGACTACGCCGTCAATCCAGGTGAGGCTCAGCAGGTTGCCGGGCAGGGTCTGGAAGGCTCGCTCGAAGTCGTCGAAGATAGGCAGGAGCCTGGTGATGAGGGTTGTGTTGGCCAGTTTGAAGAGCTCCTGGCGCTCCTGCTCGTGGCGCTTTTTGTAATTGGCGAATTCGGCCCGCGCCCGCTGCCAGCCGTCCAGGTACTCAGCCGCCTGGGCTTTGGCCTCCTCCAGTTCTTGCCGCAGAGCCTCCAGCTCAGAGACCTCCTTGACTTCGGCAGCCTCTTCTCCTACAGTAGTCTCCGTAGCACCCTCTTCAATCTTCTCTTCTTTTGCCACTCTATCGCACCTCCCATGATTGACGTTACCAAAGTCCCTGTTACTAAACCCCCACTGCTTGGGCAGCAGAGTATTGGGGCACGGCAATGTATCGCTCTGGACGATGCCGCTGATGCTCAGCCAAGAAGTGATCGAGTTTTTCGGAAATCTCAGCGGAAATGTATGCCTCGCCGCACTGCTGACACACATCAGCCGATACATCCCTAATAACGAGCAACTCCTCACCAAGCCAGATTTCCAGAGTGGTCTTGCCAGGCTGTAGCTCGCCTCCGCACAGATCGCATCGATCTATTGTATCGTTCATCTTTTCACCTTTCGGGTCTTGTAGTCGCTTTCCCACAGAGCGTCCTCCGGTTCATACAGTGTCACGATACGCAACGCTGGTTCAATGCTCCCTCTTGAACAAACAACATGTAGCGGATCACCCGAAGTCAACCAACCAAGCACCAAACAGGATGGATATGGCTGGTCATGTGGGTATCGTTCGATGATCTCTCCAGTGAATAATGCTTGCTCTAGTTCGGCAATCGTGACACCCCGCTCCAAGCGGACGATGGTGGCATGTTTGGTCAGGCGATAGCGTTTGGCCTGAATGTGGTCACGGATGAAACGCAAGCTGGGCGGTTCGGCCATAACTCATTGCCCCCACTTGGTGGTTATTCGACTCTGAGAGAAAGGATGAGTTGTATCTAGCTGGTCAGTATCCGTACAGCTCGTGAATAAGTTCGCTCATCAGGTTAGACACGTAACGGACGGCGGAGATGGCTCGCCGGTAGGGCATGCGTCGAGGGCCTATAATCCCCAGATCGCCCGTGGCCTGGCTAACCACTCCGTACCGGGACAGCACCAGGCTGCAATCGCTCAGCTCCTCCCAAGGCCCCTCTCCCCCGATGATGACCTGCACGCCACCCGCTGCCGGAGCCAGAACATCGGCTAGAACGATTTCCAGGAGGCTGCTTTCTTCTAAAAGTCCGAAGACCTGGCGAGCGCTTTGGCCCTCGGCGAACTCAGGCTGTTGCAGGATGTTGATCAGGCCATCACGGTAGACCTCACTGTGGGCATGCTCATCTGATAGCCCCATCATCTCCGCCACCAGCTCTCCCACCTGGGCCTCCAGGGTAGTCAGGCGCACGAGCTGGGCCATGACCCCATCAGCGGTTAAACCACTGAAGTGCTCGTTCAGATAAGTGGCCATCCGGCTCAACTCCTCTTGAGACAGAGGCTGAGGCAGGGCCAGGACTCGCTGCTTGACCGTCCCCCTCTGCAAGACTAGAACCGCCAGGGCCAACGAATCGCGGACGGAGATCAGTTCCAGGTGCTTAAAAACGCGCTGAGTAGTAGCGGAGGGAGCCGTGATCCACGCCGCGCTCTGTGCAGCCTGAGCCAGTACCGACGCCGAGAGCTTCAGCCATTGGTCCATCTCAGGGCGCACCTGGTGAAATTGATGGCGGATCATGCGCCGCTCAGCCAGGGGCAACTCCGTCTCTCCCAAGAGACGCTCGACGAAATAGCGATAGCCCTGGTCAGTAGGGATGCGCCCAGCCGAGGTGTGAGGGTGAGTCAAATATCCGGACTCTTCCAAATGGGCCATCTCGTTGCGCACCGTGGCCGAGCTGATGCCCAGGCCATAGGCCTCGACGATGACCTTGGAGCTAATGGGCGTGGCGGCAGCTACGTATTCCCGTATCACCAGGCCCAATATGGCCTGCTGTCTGGTCGTCAAATCTTCCAACAGACCTCACCAAAGAAAGTTTTTAGCACTCTTGTTATTAGAGTGCTAAAAAGAATGATACCATGAAGTGCCAGTCCTGTCAAGTGCCATTTGGATAAAGAGAGAAATGAGTGTATAATAACCGCGTGCTTGTCGCGCGGACGATAGTTGGAGATGATTTCGACGATCCAAGAGAGGATGTGATGGAAAACGAAACTTCCTCGACAATCAAGCTGCTGACAGTTCTGTGCTCAATCTTGTTGCTGGCAGCGGTAGGGCTGGCCGGATGTGACCTCCTGCCCAACTCCACCCACCTCTCCCCAGAGGAAAAACCGACCGCTACCGCCCTGCCTGGGGAGGCAACACCATCGGTATCTCCCACGCCTTCACCTCCCACAGCAGTGTCCTCGGCCATTACTTTGACCCTCTGGACAACGGAGGCTTTCTTCCCGAACGAGGATAGTGACAGCGGGCAGATTCTAGCTCAGCAGTGTCAGGCTTTCGAAGCAGATCATCCCAACCTAACTATCGAGTACGTCCTCAAGAAGCCGTATGGCAAGGGAGGCATCCTCGATTTTCTCAGCACCGCTCGCGCAGCCGCTCCTACGGTGTTGCCGGACCTGGTGATCCTGGACAGCCTCGAGCTGGGTAAGGCCGCCGAGGCCGGACTGATCCAGCCTCTGGATGACCTGATATCGGGCGAAGTGCAGCAGGACCTTTTCCCCTTCGCCCTCCGCAGGGACGACGGGCAGTTAGTGGGCTTCCAGTTCGAGGCTGACGTCGAGCATCTCATCTACAACACCAACAAGATAGATAGCCCGCCGATAACCTGGCGAGAGGTACTCTCCGACAGCGTGGCCTACATCTTCCCCGCCGGCGGGGAGGGCGGCCTGGTCAACGATTCCTTCCTGATCCAGTACCTGGCGGTGGGCGGGCAGCTTCTCGACGAAAGCGGCAAACCCGCGCTCGATAAAGCCGCTTTGGTTGAGGTGCTCCAGTTCTACGCTGACGGACTGGAGGCGGGGGCCATTCCGCCTTCGGTGCTGGAGCACGCGGACCTGGACGATTGTTGGGTGGTGTACGTGTCGGCCCAGGCGGCGCTGTCCAATGTCAGCTCCGACAAATATCTGGCGGACCGGGAACTGCTCAAGAACACTGCCTTTGCTGCTATCCCCACTCGTGACGGCAATACAGCCACCTTGAGCCAGGGGTGGGCTTGGGCCATAGTGACGGAGGACCCCAGCCGACAGGCGGCCGCCGCCCAACTCGTCGAATGGCTGCTAGAACCGGAGAACAACGCCAACTGGAACCGGGCGGCCGGACATCTGCCCACCCGCCAGGCGGCTTTCGAGCACCTGGGCACGGAGGATCAATACTTCCCCTTCGCGCGACAGCTATTGGAAAGTGTGTACCCTCGACCAATGGCTGCTGCCTACGATAAGATAGGCCGGGCTCTACAAAGAGCCGTCCAGGACGTTCTGCAGGGCGAGGCCTCTCCCGAAGAGGCAGCCAACGCAGTCATGACCGCTATCGAACAGTGAGGAAGTGAAGATGTTTAATACGCTCGAAGAAGCGCGAGACTACGTAGAACAGAACGACGTGCAGATGATTGACCTCAAGTTTACCGACCTGTACGGGCGCTGGCGCCACCTCACCATCCCCCAGGGTCGGTTCACCTCAACGCTGATGGAGGCCGGTGTCGGCTTCGATGGCTCCGCCGTGGGCCTGAAATCGGTCAAGGCCGGCGACATGGTGCTGGTGCCCGATCTCTCCACCGCCTTTGCCGATCCCTTCTGGGACGCGCCCACCCTTAGCTTCATCTGCACCACGCTGGAGGCGGACACGAAGGCGATTTTCGACAACGACCCGCGCAACATCGCCCGCCGCGCCGAAGAGCATCTGATCGAGAGCGGCATCGCCGACCGGAGCCAGTGGGGGCCGGAGTTCGAATTCTACGTCTTCGACAGCGTGTCCTACGAGAATGAGATGAACCGCGCCGGCTACAGCGTCGAATCGAGCGAGGCCGCCTGGCGCAGCGGCGAGGGGGGGCACGGCCACTACATCCCGCTTCACGGCGGCTATCACGCCATCCCGCCCCAGGACACGCTTTACAACCTGCGTGCCG
>CAYNWI010000156.1:0-6177 GCA_964400825.1 uncultured Anaerolineae bacterium
CAATCTTAGTGTCAGCTCTGAGGGGATTGCCAAATCCCCGCTTTTGGCCTGGATCGCCAGATCCAGGCCAAACGAAGGTGGACTTACTAAGTCCGCTCTACCCAAACTCACGGATGAACTGTTCTGCTTTGTTCACGTCCTCCCGGCCGCCGATGAAGAGGGGCACTCGTTGGTGCAGCGACTCAGGCTGGATGTGCATGATGTCCTGCCTGCCGTCGGAGGCGCGCCCGCCGGCCTGCTCGACGATGAAGGCCAGGGGGGCCGCCTCGTAGAGCAGGCGGAGTTTGCCGTGTGGTTTCTCTGGATCCCTGGTGTCGGCCGGGTACATGAAGATGCCGCCCGCCAGCAGGTTGCGGTGAAAGTCCGCCACCAGCGTGCCGATGTAGCGCCCCGAATAGGGTCTGGCCTCGTCGGGTGTCTTCAGGTAGTCCACGTAGCGGCGAATTCCCTCGCTCCAGTAGTGATAGTTGCCTTCATTGACACTGTAATATTTGCCCTGAGGCGGGATCTGGATGTTGGGGTGGGAGAGCAAAAACTCGCCCACGCTGGGATCCAGAGTAAAGCCGTGTACTCCCCGGCCGCTAGTGTAAACCATCATGGTGCTGGAGCCGTAGATGATGTAGCCCGCGGCAGCCTGCTTGTAGCCGGGTTGCAGACAATCTTCCAGTGTGCCCCGTCGTCCATCTGAGATCTTACGGTGGATGGAGAAAATCGTGCCCACGCTGACGTTCATGTCAATGTTGGCCGAGCCGTCCAGCGGGTCAAAGACGAGCACGTAACGGCCAGCAGGAAACTGTTCGGGGATGGGAATGATGTCGGGGTTCTCCTCGGAGGCCATGGCGCACAACCGCCCCGTGTGATCGTTCATGCGAACCAGGGTCTCGTTGGCAAACACGTCCAGCTTCATCACCTGCTCGCCCTGGATATTCACTTCGCCAGCGAGACCCAGGATCTCCGCCAGGCCCGCCTTGCTCACCTCACGGGAGATGATCTTGGCCGCCAGGGCGATGTCGTACAGCAGATTGGTGAATTCGCCCGTCGCCTTGGGAAAGGAATGCTGTTGCTCCAGGATGTGACGTTCAATGGTGATAAGCTTTGGGGTCATAGCTCCCTCCTCGTTGAGGATGCTCTGCGGGTGGTTTCCCTTACTCTTCGCTCCCCCCAAGCTCTGCACTTCGGTACTGCCTGGGCGGACTCTTGAAGCCACCACTGGAATCAATGCGGTCGTTGCTCTTGAAAAGCCGGATCTTCTCCCGCACTGCTTCTTTGACATTTTCACGAGAGATGCTCAGGTATTTGCGGGGATCCACTTCGTCAGGATGTTTCTCGAAACCCTCTCTCATTCCGCGCACGAAAGCCTGATTCAGGTAAGTCGCCACGTTGACCTTGCAGATGCCGTGCTCGATGGCTTCGACCACACTCTCGTGCCGGACGCCTGACGAGCCGTGCAAGACCAACGGCACCCCAGCCTTCTGACGGATGGCCTCGATACGAGGAATGTCCAGGGTGGCCTGGCGAGCCTTCATGGCGTGGACCGAGCCGACGGCCGCAGCCAGAGAGTCGGCTCCGGTCAGATCAACGAACTCCTTAGCCTGGTCGGGATCGGTCATGGCCCCCTCCACTTCTTCAGGTGTCACGCCGTCCGTGGCCTGGAGCACGCGGCCCAATTCCGCCTCGACAGGGATACCGACGATGTGGGCTATCTCGCAGATCCTCCGGCTGATGGCCACGTTCTCTTCGTAAGGCAGCTTGGAGCCATCGAACATCAGAGAGGTGAAGCCCGCGCGCAAGCACAGCACATTCTGCTCGAAGCTGGTACCGTGATCCAGGTGAAGAACCACAGGGACGTCGGCCTGCTCGGCCGCGATTTTCACCATACCCGCCGCGTAATTCAGGCCGGCATAGCGGATAGCCCCCTGGCTGACCTGCAAAATGACCGGCGCGCGTTCCTCCTGGGCAGCCTCGACGATGGCCTGAATCATCTCCATGTTGTTAGCATTGAAGGCCCCCACAGCGAATCGCTCGGCCAGAGCGAGCTTTAGTATTTCTTTACTGGTCACTAATGGCATGAGAAACCGCCTTTCTGATTTAGAGATTAGAGTCTCAGCCGATGGCAAGTAGGTGGCGTCAGGGATGACCTCTGCTTCCATCAGAACGGTGTTCAGTGTACCACAAAAAAGAGCAAACGTCAAACTTTGCATGACGTGTGCGCTTGTGATATACTTACGGAACGAAAGAGGCAAGTCGAAAAAAGGAGAAATCACGATGCCTACTTTGCTAGTGAAAAACGCGGCCTGGCTGGTCACCATGGACGAGGCGAGGCGGCGCATCGAGGACGGCGGCATCTTCGTGCGGGATAACGTCATCGAAGCGGTGGGGCCGACAGAGGAGTTGCCTCAGCAGGCCGACCGGACAGTTGATGCTTCAGGGATGATCGTCCTGCCGGGGCTGGTGAACACCCACCACCACCTCTATCAAACCCTGACCCGCGCCCTGCCCGCCGTCCAAGACGTGGAGCTTTTCGATTGGTTGCGCACCCTCTACCCCATCTGGGCGGAGCTTACCGGGGAGGCCGCTTACGTCAGTGCGCTGGTGGGCCTGGCGGAGCTGATTCTCTCTGGCTGCACCACTACCACCGATCACCTGTACCTCTTCCCCAACGACGCTTTGCTCGACGACGAGATCCGCGCCGCCCGCCAGTTGGGCATCCGCTTCCATCCCTGCCGGGGCAGCATGTCCCTGGGCCAGTCCCAGGGAGGTCTGCCGCCCGACCGGGTCGTCCAGAGCGAACAGGACATCCTGGCCGACTGCCAGCGGGTCATCGAGGAGTACCACGATCCGCGGCCCTATTCGATGTGCCGTATCGTCCTGGCTCCCTGCTCTCCCTTCTCGGTGACGCCAGCGCTGATGAAGGAGTCGGCGGCCCTGGCCCGTCGGCACGGCCTGCACCTCCACACCCACGTGGCCGAGACCCTGGACGAGGAGAGTTTTTGTCTGGAGAAAGCCGGCTGCCGGCCAGTGGAGTACATGGAGAGATTGGGCTGGGTAGGGCCAGACGTCTTCTATGCCCACGCCATCTATCTCAATCAGGACGAGATACAACTCCTGGCCGAGACGGGTACCGGCGTGGCCCACTGCCCCGGCTCCAACATGCGCCTGGGCTCAGGGATAGCCCCCGTCCGCGAGATGCTGGACGCGGGCGTCAAGGTGGGTCTGGCGGTGGACGGCAGTGCTTCCAACGACAGCTCTCACCTGTTGGCCGAGGCGCGCCTGGCCATGCTCCTGCAGCGTGTTCAGAAAGGCGCGGGTGCGCTCAGCGCTCAGGAGGCCCTGGAGATGGCCACTCTGGGCGGGGCGGCTGTTCTGGGCCGCGACGACATCGGCTCGCTGGAGGCGGGCCGGGCGGCCGATTTCATCGCCATTGACCTGGACAGGCTGGAATACGCCGGCGCCTTGCACGATCCGTTGGCTGCGCTGGTTTTCTGCACGCCGGTCAACGTAGCCCTGTCGGTCATCAACGGTCGCGTGGTGGTGGAGGATGGTCGCCTGGTGGATTTTGATCTGGGCGAAATCGTAGCCCGCCACAACCGGATCTCGCGGCAGATGGTGGAGAGGGCGACGACGTGAAACGTCAAGCGTGAAACGTCAAACGTGAGGTGAAAGCGGGAGTTCGATGAAAGGAGCCAGGAAGAGGCTGGGCCGGCGGGGCGAGGAACTGGCGGCGGCCCACCTGGAAGAACGGGGCTACATCGTGCGCGAGCGCAACTGGCGCTGCCCGGCGGGCGAGATAGACATCGTGGCCGAGGATGGCGGCTGCCTGGTCTTCGTCGAGGTGCGCACCCGACGGGGTCGAAAGTACGGCACACCTGAGGAGTCGGTGACGCTGGCCAAGCAGGCCAAGCTGGTGGAGGTAGCCCAGACCTATCTGCAGGAGCACGGTTGGGACGGCGATTGGCGCATTGACGTGGTGGCGGTGGAGATGACGTCTGGCGGCAAGTTGTTGCGGGTGGAGCTGATCAAGAACGCGGTGACAGACCTATGACTCAGGTACGCTTGGAAAATGTAACCAAGGTCTTCCCGGTAGAGGGCCGGATTCTGGATGACATCAAGGAGTTGGGGCGGACGTTGAGCGGGAAGGAGCTTCCGGGCGATAAAGCCGGCATCGAGGCCCTGGACGAGGTCAGCCTGCTCATTCGCCACGGTGAGACCCTGGGCCTGATCGGTCCGACGGCTTGCGGCAAGACCACTCTTCTCAAGGTCATCGCGGGGCTGATCGCGCCCGACCAGGGCACTGTCTACTTCGATGGTCAGGACGTGACCAGGATGCCGCCGCGGGAGCGGAACATCGGCATGGTCTTTCAGGATTACGCTCTCTATCCCCACCTGACTTCCCTGGGGAACCTGGCTTTTCCCTTCGTCGTGCAGCAGCGGGAGGAGGAGATTCCTGAGCGGGTGAGGGTTACCTCCAAGATCATGGGCCTGGGCTTCGATAAACTGCTGGGCCGGCTGCCGCGCACCCTCTCCGATGGGGAGAGGCAGCGAGTGGCCGTCGCTCGCTGCATCATCCGCGAGCCTCGCGTCTTCCTCTTCGACGAGCCCCTCTCCAACCTGGATGCCAAGCTCAGGGTTCAGACCAGGGTGGAGATCAAGAAGCTCCTGCGGCGTTTCCGCATCACCAGCGTCTACGCCACCCACGACCAGACCGAGGCCCTCGCCTTGTCGGACCGCCTGGCGGTGATGAACGAGGGTCGCATCGAGCAGGTGGGCACCTACGGGGAGATCTACAACTGGCCCGTCAACGCCTTCGTGGCCGGCTTCGTGGGCACGCCGGCCATGAACTTCTTTCGGGGGCGGGTGGAGGAAGGGGTGCTGCGCTTCGCCGACTTCAGCCTGCCCTTCCTGCCGCACTTGAAGGCGAGGCTGCACCCTGGCCAGGAGGTGATCCTGGGCATCCGCCCGGAGCACATCGCCATCGGCGTCGAGGGTCATTTGCGGGCCAGGGTGGAGCAGATTCAGCCCCTGGTGACCGAGCGCGCCCAGATCATCTACGCCCGGCTGCCCCCTGTTCCCCCCCAAATTGGGGGGCCAGGGGGGAGCACCTGCGTGGTCAGAGCAGGGGCCGAGGTGCCGGTGCGGCCTGGCGATTCCGTGTCGCTGCGTTTTGACGAAGAGCGGCTGCACCTGTTTGATGCTCAGAGTGGAGAGAGGTTGCGTTGATCGGGGAGGATGCCTATGAGGGTCACTCTTCTGAGGGATGCCAGCCAGCCATCACCCAGCGTCGGCGTGCCCTTACAAGGTGCTCGTTGTTGAGTCGAAGGGCAATGACCGTGGCGCGCCCACAGGCGGTTCGCCCGACGATCAGGGTGCCATCTTCGCTCCAACGAAAGTGCTCGTGCCAGTCCTGACGGCGTGGGTTGAAAAGGGGTATCTGCTCACCGCTCTCAGGGTCGGTGCCGTGCGTCTGCGTTCCCTTGTGGCCGTTGCACAACGGGCAAGCCAGCCACAGGTTTTCTTCTGTGGACGGGCCGCCAGCAGCTTGGGGGATGATGTGCTCCACGTGCATAGGCATGGCCGTGTATGCCTGCGGGGTCAAACAGTAGCCGCATCGGTGGCCGGCCGTGGCGGCGATCTTCTCTCGCAGGGCCTTGGGAATGTAGGGGCGTGCCACGGACTACCTCAGGTCCTCTGGCATGGGGACGCGATAGCCTCTCCGTGCCAGGAGAAGGTAGGCATGGGCTTTGCGCACTATCAGCCGGCCATAGACATCCAGCAGGCCTTGCAGACGAGCATGCTCGGCAGGTGTCAGTTCGTTGGCTCCCTGGCGATCCAGCAACTCGTGAGTCATCGCCTGTTCAACTGGATTCATCGTCGCGCGCGCTTCTCGCCAGAGAGAAGCGTCATCAAGACTGGCCAGCTTGGCCAGCTCAGCCGCCTCTGTCGGCGAAACATCATTGAGAGGGGGCAGCGTGCGTGCGATGCTGTCCGTAAGAATGGCCTCCAACGGCTGTTTGGTCGCTTCGGCCACCTGGCGAGCAGAGCGATAAAGCGGCTCAGGAAGTTTGAGAGTAACAGTTTGCGTGGTCATCATTTCCCCCTTGCAGGCGTGACACCGGTCTCTTCAGTGCTAACATCATTTTACCATAAATTCGCACAATAGGCAATTGGCAGGTTGACGAT
>CAYNWI010000157.1:0-6166 GCA_964400825.1 uncultured Anaerolineae bacterium
TGTACCAATTGATGATCTTGAGGCCGGCTGCTATTCCCCGCACGTTCACGTGGATAGCATGACGCGCCTGTAGATCGTTCGTGGTTGAATCATCACTCGCACCCGTCGCTCCCACCTGAAGCCCAACCTCGCCAGTCGCCAGCGGCTTGTCCAAGCCGTACTCCGTCTGCCAGCGGTCAATGGAATACGCTCCAGGCGTGTTGGGATCGAAACCAGAATCGCTCACCGCCTGGCGGAATTTGGCGATGATCTCCTGGTTCTCCGGCAAGGTGTCAGGCCCGCCATCCCAATCATCCCGACGGAAGTTGTACTGGTTGGTCATAATTATGTCCACGTAATCATCCTGGTTATTCTCCATGTATTCAAAGGCATCCCGCAAGAAGAACTGGTCCCATGTTTTCCCCTGATCCCACGTCGGCTCGTATGCCACCCCGCCAAAGAGCACCTGGCCATCAGGATTGACACTATGAACAGCATCCCACGCCACGGCCAGCATCTGGGCATACTCATCACCATTCCCACCCCAACAACCACACGAATCTGGCGAAGCGCTGCTGGCCCAATGATCTTGCTCGGCGTAGAAGTTCCAGTATCCGGTCACATCTGCGTAACGCGCCGCTAGTTGCCGCACAAACTCCCCAAAGTCGTCCAGGCGTGAGGAGTAGATAGGACCACACGCCCTTTCTGCAGCCCAGGTCGGGTTGTTCATCACGATCACGTAGGGCACGAGCCGCCGATCATTGCGATAGACGTTGAAGGTGCTGTCAGGCCAGTGGTAGGTGTGCATGCCACCCACTGGCGCGTCAGGCTCGATACTGGCCCAACTGACGCTGGTTCTGTGCAAGCTGAAGCCTGCCGCCGCTGCCAGGTCTCGCCGTGTCGGGTCGGTGTCTTGCCCGCCCATGTCAACGGACAGGAGGGGAAGGAGGAGGGTTGGGGTGGGGGTGGGCGTGCTGGTGGCTGTCGGCGTGACGGTAGGCGTCGGCGAGGAGGTGGGTGTGGGCGTGCTAGTGGCCGTCGTCGTGGGTGTTGGGGTGCTCGTCTGTGTGATCGTGGCTGTCGGCGTCGGTGTTGGCGTGTCGGTCGCTGTCGGTGTTACCGTTGGCGTCGGAGACAGAGTGGGTGTCAGTGTGACCGTCGGCGTGGCAGTGGGCGTGGGCGCTACGTAGGCCTTCAAGAGGATGGGGAGATAAACGATAGTGGATTTTCGTGCAGGCATTTCCAGGTAGGCGCGTATGGACGCGAAGTCGGAGCAGGCCAGGCCTACCAGCAACAGGCTCAGCAAGCCTAGAAGAACAATCCGATATCGAAAGGCCATTGCACTATCCAACTTATCCATAGAAGTAGGGAATGATCAAGAAGGCAATACTAAAGGTGTCAAGTAATATCAGCAGACCCAACAGAGCGCTCACCCAGGCGGTGCGATAGCGCTGCGGAACCACCTCGGACCAACCCTGCACAAACAGGGCGGCGATCGGGATGATGACCACAAACAGGTAGCGTGCCTGCGGCCAGCCGCCCCACCCTAGGTCCCAGCGGCGAATCTCATTGGCATAAACCATCGCGGTCATGGTTATGATGCTAAAGGCCAAGAGCACGAAACTGGCCAGTAGCCAGGCAGGTGGCCGGCAGGTTCCCCTTATCACCCGACCGACTAACAACACCAGCCCGGTCAGAGCTATCAAACTCAACCCGGCGGCCAAAACGTAAAAGGCCGTAGGCCACTGCACCTGGAACAGAGCGAACCGCCCCCAAAAGGTCTCAAACAGAAAGCGGGCGTAGTGGGCATAGCGGCTTACAGCCTCAGCGCTGAAGTAGGATTGGTCGGGGGAAAAGGGGAATTGTTCCGACGGCAAGAAAAGGTAGAGCTTGACCAACCACTCGGCTACAGCCGGCGATCGCTGTGACAGCCAGGCAAATCCACGGCTGCCCAGCCAGATTATGAAGCTCAATGCCAGCCCGGCGGCAGCGAGGGTATAAACGAAGTTTCTCTTCGAGAAAATGCTTGGGTGGTGCGCTCGGAGGTAGAGGATCACTGCCACCAGATGCACGGGCAGCAGTACCAGCGCGGTGCGCTTGGCTAGAAGCCCGATCACTGAGAACACCACCAGCCCGCCGGTCAGCGGAAGCGACAGGCCAGACTTCAAGGCCACAAGCCAAAGGGCCAGCACCAGGGAAACAGCTGCTTCGACCAGATGGTCATTATTGACTGTTCCGCTCAGGGCCGTATAGGTAGGCAAGAATACTATAAAAGCCGGAACTGACCAGCTCAAGACTGAATGCCTTTCCCAAACGGTATTGGCAGCGATGTAGCCCGCGAGGATTACAACCAGGCTCAGCAGCACCGATAACACCCGCATCAAGTACAAGTGCAGAACGATGCTCTGAGGTGCTAAGAACAAGGGGCCAAGATAGAGCACATAAGCCAGTGGAGGCTGATGCAATTGATGGCTGGACGCGCCCCAGACTTCAGTGAAGCTGCTGCCTCGTTGGAGATACCGACCTGTTTGCCAAAAGCCAAAGCGTTCCATTGAGGTGATGATTTCTTGTTCTACTGCTGGAATGCTATCCCCCCATTGAACCAAACGACCTGTCTCGTAAAGGAGGCGGACATACTCATAATGCAGGGCTTCGTCCGGCGCCTGCCAGGGTGGTAGCACAGCGCTGTAGAGAAGACCCCGCACAAGGCCTAAAATGAGCAGTATCGGTAGCCAATGGGCGCTTGTGCGCATTGATGAGCCTCCCTGACCAGAGAAGATGATTCGGATACTCTTAGCGAGTAGCGAGTAGACTCCTGATATCGGCGTAACGAGCGTCCCAGGAATTGCCCAAGGCCACAGCCTGCCGTCTCTTGCGCCTCTCGGGTGTGTCCTCCACCAGTGCCTGCCTAACCTTGTTGATGAACTCACTATGATTATACCCGATATCTATCACATCGGATAGACTTTCGATCTCCGGCAAAGCGGTCGCCACTGTTGGAAGGCCTGTGGCCAAGCATTCGTAAACCTTAGCCGGGAAGATGTGTTGAGTATAGTCGTTGAGGACGTAAGGAATCACCAGCATATCCATCGCACCGAGGAGCAGTGGCAGTTCGTGGTGTGACCGTTCTCCCAAGAAGTAAATGTTCGGTTGCTGTTGTAGGATGGCCACATTGGTTTGGACAGTGCCGATCAATACAAGAGCCCCCTGCGGCCATGCGGCAGCCAGCTCACGCAGGAGGATCATGTCGAGACGGTGGTCAATGCCGCCGAAAAATGCGATGCGCGGACGGGGTAGACACTTGACTTCGTCCGGGGCCGGGCCAGGGGGCAGAAACCGCTCGATGTCCACCCCGTGCTTCACCAGGTAGGTATGCGGATTAGAAACCCGATGGGCTTCGTACAAACGACTCGAACTGGCGAGAACTATATCGGCGTGTTTAAGCAGAGCCATCTCACTGGCGGCATAGTCTTTAATCATGCCTCTCGGATTCAGATGTACAGCGTCCACACTGTCGTAAACTACCAGGCTGGGCTTGATCTCTTTTATGATGGTCAAGACGAGATATGATGCTGGATAGGTCCACAACAGTGGGGCCTGCATCCCCAAGTGTCGTAGAACCTCGCGTAACCATCGCACTGTAACTTGACGATTTAGTGGTCGCAGCCAGTTGGCGTTGTGAAAGGGCAAGATAAGGGGGTGCCAGACATAAAGGCCGGGACAGCGTTGCTCCAGACCCCATGGTCGCCCGCGCCACCAGTTACGCAGGCGGGTCAAGATCCGCCGCCAATCGGCACGACCCGGTGTTCGAACGCCCAGCGGTTCTACGTAGAGTACCGGAATGCCATCCTGCACGAATCGCATCATCAGCGTCTGGTGACGCTGCCACAAGAAGTCCCAGCTCAGTATGCCGAGGCACAAGATCGAATCCCAGGAAGCTCTCATTCTACGCCCTCTGGCGAAGCAACGGCTCGCCGCCAATGCCAGATATCTTCTTTGGTCATCCACAGACAAGTAATGCCGACAAAAGTGGGCAGTATCATGACTAGTAGGTGAAGTACCACCCCGTAGCTGAAAGCCAGGCTGGGCTCTACGTCGAACAGGCCGAGGGTTAGAATGCATAGATAGTGAAAAACCCCAATGTTTCCCGGTGCTGAAGGGACTCCGGTCCCGAGCCTCAATACCACTAGCAGCAGCAGTGCCACCACCCATGGGACATCAATACTTAAAGCCCACAGAGCAAGTTGATTGATAAACCAACCGCTTCCCCACATGATCAAGGTTAGCAACGTGATGGACCAGCGCACGCCTCGGCTCTCCAGGCTGGTCAGCCACTTGAAGCCCTGAGCGAGGTGCGTCCACAGAGTCCGCCTCCAGCTTTTCTGCAATAGAGGGAAACGCTTTTCGATATCATCGTATCGTAGACGCTGACGCCAGTGGATCAACACGACGAGCCCCAGTAGCGTGGGAACTAGCACCGCCGCACTAACCACAGCAGGACGGTACAACCAAGTCGGCCGTGGTATAACTGGGAGTAGCAGCAGAAAAAGACTCAGGCCTGCAATACCATCGAGGACCTTTTCGGCGAAGACTGTCCCCAGGGCGAAGGTTTTGTCAACGGCAGTCATCTCGCCTGCCAGATGAGCGCGTGCTAATGTACCCAATTTGGCCGGATAAACTGTATTAAGCACATGGGCGATCATGAAGGCACGAAAGAGTAGCCCAAAGGAATCTGACCGCATCTGGAGTAGTAATTGCCACCGTGCTACACTGCTCGCTGTCGAGATCATCACTAAGCCAAAGGCCAGGCCGAGCAGAGGGTACTCCACGTTCCGTAGCACACCGACGATGCGGGCACCGTCCACCTGCTGTGAGGCCAGAACCAATGACACCAACGTGACCACTATGCCCAATAAACGTCGCCAGTTCATTCAATTAACCCCGATTGGTGATAAAGAGCGGTAATCAAGCCTATGATTGCCCAAACCACCGTTCCTGGCTTGGTGCTAAAACCAACGCAGTCAGTCAAGCCGTGAACTAAATAGACTAGCAATCCGGCGACCAGGCCTAACCCCATTAAGGAGTCTCTACCAGGCCCTCGCCTGATCACCTTGATGGACATCATCAGGCAAATAACAATCAATGCTATGAAAACGACCAGGCCGGACACGCCCAAGTCTACGCCTGTTTGTAAGTATAGGTTGTGTGCGTGAGGTACTTGGACATCCGGGCCGATCAAAAACAGTGGATACAACACTGGCACCACGAGGGAGAAAGTGCCCGGTCCCAGGCCGGTATAAGGGAAATCCTGCAGGATGTATATTGCCCGCTGCCACAGCTCAACACGCCCTGCCATCGCCATAGACGTGTCAGACAACAACCATTCAAGCAGCTGAACCGTGTTTGTGAAGTATATGGCAGCAGCGATTATCATACCCAATGGGATTAATGCGTAGCGTAGGGACCGATGGTGCCAAATAACCCAGACGAGCATGAACAGGAGGCTGACTCCTAACCCGCCGAGCGCCCCACGAGATTGGGTTAAGATGGTAACACCACCCAAGATGACAACACTAAGACCTGAAATCAGACGTTCAACCGCCGAGGAATCGGCCATAAGCAAAGCCAGGGCTACGGGTACCAGCACTGCCAGAGTGCCACCCAGGATATTCCGGTCAAAGCCTGTTGGGCTTGATAGCGGCTGTAGGCGTGACAGCATTAAGTGCGGCAAGCGCCCATACAACTGAGGAAACGCAAACAACTTAGATGTCCCCAATTGCGTGTTCACTACGCCCAGCCCAGCCATGACCACCCCGCTGGCCAACAGTACCCAGAGAGCCATGTGCAGCCGGTCAAACGAACTGATACTGTTTACCAGACCATAAAACAGAGCGACCTCGACAACCGTCTTGAATAAGTACTGCAGAGTCAAGCCAGAATCCACCGACGGGTAAAATCCCACGAGTGTCGTCAAGAGGATTAACACGATGGGCAGATCTAGCGGAGTACGGCGTGTCAATGACCCTGTCGCTACTCTTCGACAGCACCAGACCACTGGAATCACGGATAGGCTAAGAGCGACGTATTGCAAAGGTATACGAGTCTGTACCAGATTTAGCCCAGCAGGCATAATGAGAAACCACAATTCATGTTCCGCCACCCAGTTGGCTGCACCTGCCAGTTGCGA
>CAYNWI010000158.1:0-6138 GCA_964400825.1 uncultured Anaerolineae bacterium
CTTTTTGACACCCGCCTGGATTGACAGTATAATATCTTCAAACCGCAAAACCCTTCTGGGATGCAAGATGACCGCTCGAATAATCACGTTACAATTACCAGAGAGCTTATGCCCTCGTTTGCAGCAAGCCGCACTAGCGCGCCGCCGCTCATTGGGTGACGTGCTGCTCCACGCTCACCGGGCAGCCCATGACGGTTGATCACGTCGTTCCACAAGCGCAAGGCGGCCCGACCGCGTTTGACAACCTCCGCTTTGCCCGCCGGCGTTGCAACGAATTCAAGAGCAGCGCCACCACGGCCTGTGACCCCCGACTAAGGAGTTCCTAAATGCAGGTTGATCTGTTCATCCACAGCGCCGCCCAACTCCTCACCCTCGCCTCCGATGGTCCCAAGCGCGGGGCGGCGATGGGGGAGTTGGGCATCATCGAGCACGGGGCGGTGGCCGTCAAGGACGGCCTCGTTGCCCTGGTGGGGCTGACGTCGGAGGTGCGGGGGCAGATCACAGCCGCTGAGAAGATAGATGCCTCAGGCAAGGTGGTCATGCCGGGCTTCGTTGATCCGCATACTCACCTGGTCTTCGCCGGCGACCGAGCCGCTGAGTTCGAGCAACGTATAAAGGGCGCCACCTACTTGGAGATCATGGCCGCCGGCGGGGGGATCATGTCCACCGTGCGGGCCACGCGGGCGGCATCGGTGGAGCAACTGGTGGAGGAGAGCCGGGCGCGGCTGGATCGGATGCTGGCCCACGGCACCACCACCGCCGAGGCCAAAACCGGTTACGGGCTGGACACCGAGAATGAGCTCAAGATGCTGGAGGCCATCCGCCACCTGGACGCGGAGCACCCAGTAGACCTGGTCCCCACTTTCCTGGGCGCCCACGCGGTGCCGGAGGGGTACAAGGGGCGAGCCGACGAGTACGTTGATTTGGTCGTCGAGGAGATGCTGCCGGTGGTCAAATCCCAAATCTCAAATCCCACATCCCACATCTTCTGCGATGTCTTTTGCGACGAGGGGGCCTTCACCCTGGAGCAGTCGCGCCGAGTGCTGGAGGCAGCACGAGCCCTGGGCTTCGGGCTGAAGATCCACGCCGACGAGTTCAGGCCGCTGGGGGGAACCAGGCTGGCGGTAGAGCTGGGGGCGATTTCGGCCGATCACCTGGTCTGCACCCCCGACGACGAGATCGAGCTGCTGGCGGGATCGGACACCATCGCCGTCGCTTTGCCGGGCACGCCCTTCGGCCTGGGGCACCACGAATACACCCCAGCCAGGCGGATCATTGACGCCGGCGGCGCTTTGGCCCTGGCCACCGACCTCAACCCCGGCACCTGCTGGTGCGAGTCCATGCAATTTATCATTGCCCTGGCCTGCCGCTTCATGAAGATGACCCCCGCCGAGGCCATCGCCGCTGCTACCATCAACGCCGCCCACGCCATCGGGCTGGGCCATCAGGTGGGGAGCCTGGAGGCGGGCAAGAAGGCCGACCTCCTCATCCTGGACATTCCCGACTATCGCCATCTGCCCTATCGCTTCGGCGTTAACCTGGTGGATGGGGTGATAAAGAGTGGCGAGTCGGTTGTGCCCTGACTTGACGAAATCGCCAAAGTCAATTACAATGACACGTGGTAAACGTGAAGCGTGAAACGTGAAAACGCTGAGGGAATGAGCGCCAAATGTTCGAGAACCTGACGGATAAGCTGCAAAATGTGTTCAACAAACTGGCCAAGCGGGGCAAGCTCTCTGAGAGCGACGTTGATGCCGCCCTGCGCGAGGTGCAGCTGGCTCTCCTGGAGGCCGACGTCAACTACAAAGTGGTCAGGGATTTCATGGCCAGGGTGCGCGAGCGGGCCGTCGGCGCTGAGGTGATGAGAACTCTCACGCCGGCCCAGCAGGTAGTCAAGATCGTCCGCGAGGAGTTGATCAAGACCCTGGGCGAACCTAGCAAGCTCGACTTGTCGGGTTCGCCACCCCACGTCATCATGCTGGTGGGCCTCCAGGGATCAGGCAAGACGACCACGGCGGCCAAGCTGGCCCTGAGGCTGCGCAAGTCCGGCCATCGGCCCCTCCTGGTGGCCGCCGACCCCCGCCGTCCAGCGGCGGTGACTCAGTTGGAGGTGCTGGGCAAGCAGTTAGACATCCCCGTCTATCAAGAGAGTACCAAAGTGCCTCCACCGACGGTCTGCGCCCACGCCGTCCGTCGAGCCGAAGAGTCTGTTTATAGCACCGTCATCCTGGACACCGGCGGCCGGTTGCACATTGACGAGGAGCTGATGCGGGAGCTGGCCGAAATAAAAAAGAAGGTCTCGCCCCAGGAGGTGCTGCTGGTAGCCGACGCCATGACGGGCCAGGACGCCGTGAGGGCAGCGGGTGATTTCAACCAGCGGGTAGGCTTGACGGGGCTGATCCTGACCAAGGCCGATGGCGACGCTCGCGGCGGGGCGGCCATCTCCATCCGCTCCGTGACTGGTGTGCCCATCAAATTCCTGGGCGTGGGCGAGAAGACCGACGCCCTGGAGCCCTTTCATCCCGATCGCCTGGCCTCGCGCATCCTGGGCATGGGCGACGTCCTCAGCCTGATCGAGAAGGCAGAGGCGGCCCTGGATGAAGAGCAAGCCCTGGCCGCGGGTAGGAAGCTGGCCAAGGGCGAGTTCAACCTGGAAGACTTTCGGCAGCAACTGCGCGAGGTCAAAAAGATGGGGCCGCTGAGTCAGATATTGGACATGATCCCTGGTTTTTCCCAGGTCAGCCAGCAGGTGTCGCCGGAGATCACCGACCAGCAGATGAAGCGGACCGAGGCTATCGTCAACTCCATGACCCTGGAGGAGCGGCGCAATCCCAAGATTATCAACGCCAGCCGCAAGCGGCGCATCGCGCGTGGCTCTGGCACCACCGTTCAGGAGATCAACCAACTCCTCGGCCAATTCCGCCAGATGCAGCGCATGATGAAGCAGCTTACCAGCAGGCGCGGCCCGTTTTCGATGTTGAGGCAGTTGGGCGGTTAGGAGTTGACCACCCATATCCACCCGCTGGGTGGCTGGAAAAAAGGAGGTAGCGAAATGATTGATGCGATCAGAGCAGCAGATGTCAAGCCGGTGGAGATGGTGCCGGGCGTGTGGCGGCGCACCCTCGCCTGGGGTGAGCGATTGATGATCGTCCAGGTGACGCTGGAGGAGGGGACGGTTGTCCCAGCCCATCGGCATCCCCACGAGCAGATCACCTACGTTATCGAAGGGGAGCTGTCCATGAAGGTCGAGGGGCAGACCCACGTTCTCCGAGCGGGAGATAGCTTGCTGTTTCCGTCCGAGGTGGAGCACGGGGCGACTGCTCTCCAGCGCACCCTTGTCGTTGACACCTTCTCCCCACCTCGGGAGGAGTACAAGTAGCCAATACCCAATATCAAATCGAAAGGAGTTTGAATCAAGAGAAAATGGTCAAAATCAGACTACGTCGCATGGGCAAGAAGAAGCAGCCCAGCTACCGGGTGGTGGTAGCCGATTCCCGATCGCCGCGCGATGGGCGCTTCATCGAGACCATCGGGCTCTACAACCCGCGCGCAGATCCGCCGATTGTCCAGATAAAAGAGGACCGAGTTCTCTACTGGCTATCGCAGGGGGCTCAGATCAGCGATGCGGTGGCCAGGTTGTTGAAAAACAAGGGCACCCTCGACCGCTTCGCGCGTCTGAAGGAAGGGGAGGACCTGGAATCTCTGCTGGCGGAGGTGGCTGCGGAGGAAGTCGTGGCTGAAGAGGTTTTGCAGGCGGAAGAAGAAGAGCCGGTCGAGGAGGCTGTGCCGGTGGAGGAAGAAGAGCCAGTGGAGGAGGCTGCACCCACTGAGGCAGAAGTAGCCGAGGAGCTCCCTGTTGCTGAGGAGGAAGTCGCTGAGGAGGCGCCTATAGCTGATTAAGAAGTGCCTTCTGAGGAAGAGCTCATGGAAGCGCCCCTGGAGGAGGAAATCGAAGAGGCCACAGGCGAACAAGCTTACTAGCTCAGAGTATCACTAGCAAAAGGAGGGCTGTCCAGTGAAGGAACTGATTGAGTACATCGCAAAATCGCTGGTGGATGACCCGTCACAAGTCCGGGTGGACGAGATCGAGGGTACTACCTCTGTTGTCCTTGAGTTGCACGTAGCTCCAGAAGACATGGGGCGGATTATCGGCAAGAAGGGACGAGTAGCTAACGCCATGCGCACCCTGGTGAGAGTAGTTGCTGCTAAGCAAGGCAAGCGCGTCACCCTGGAGATCGTTTAAAGGGTGTCCAATGGCAGATCAGGTCGTAGTGAGATGAAGGGCTCACAAGCTGTGGGAGGGGATAACGAAGCTGGGCCTCGCTACCTGGTTATCGGCCGGGTGGCAAGGCCCTGGGGGATACAGGGCGAAGTCAAGGTGGAGATCATGACCGACTTCCCAGATCGCTTCTCCGTGTTGCGAAGGGTCCACCTGGGGCCGCAGGCTGTGCCCTTCGCCCTGGAAGGCTTCCGTCTGCACGGAGGGGCGGCTCTTCTCAAACTGGAAGGATACCACGATCGGACCTCGGTCGAGAAGCTGCGGGGCCAACTGGTGCAGATTCCGATTGAGGAAGCCATGCCCTTGGAGCAGGACGAGTACTACGAACATCAAATCGTCGGCCTTGCTGTTTGGACGGTGGCAGGGGAATACCTGGGCACGGTGGGCGAAGTCATCTCCACGGGAGCTAACGACGTCTACGTGGTGCGAGGCCAGGGGTGGGAGGTGCTGATCCCAGCTATTGAGGGCGTGGTGCTGGAGATCAACCTGGCCCAGGGACGGCTGGTGGTGGAGCTGATGGAGGGGTTGATTTAGGAGGTTGCGGTGGCCGAGGTCAAATATTGGGTTGGCTTTAACATCGTTCACGGGATAGGGCCGATGAAGTTCAGGGCCTTGCTCAATCACTTCGGCGATTTGGAAGAGGCCTGGCACGCCGACGCCCGTGAGCTCACATCGGCAGGATTGGACCGGCGCGCCCTCAAGAACCTCATGACCACGCGCTCTACCGTCTCGCTGGATGGAGAGATGGAGAAGATCGAACGCCAGAGGGCAAAGGTGCTCACCTGGAACGACCCCACCTACCCGACTCGCTTGCTGAACATCTACGACCCACCGCCGGTGCTCTACGTTAAGGGCGAGATCCTGGACGAGGACCAGTGGGCGGTGGCCGTGGTCGGAACCAGAGGGGCCACGATATACGGGAAGGAGGCAACGCGGCAGATAGCTGGCGGTCTGGCCCGCAACGGGCTCACCATCGTCAGCGGCCTGGCCCGGGGGATAGATAGCGAGGCTCACCGAGCTGCTCTGGACGCTGGCGGCCGTACGATTGCCGTCTTGGGCTCTGGCGTGGATGTCATTTATCCGGCGGAGAGCCGTAAGTTGGCCCAGGCCGTCGTCGAGCGAGGGGCTTTGGTGAGCGAGTACGCCCTGGGCACCCGACCAGAGGCGGGTAACTTCCCCCCCCGCAACCGCATCATCAGCGGGCTGTCCCTGGGAGTGGTCATCACCGAGGCAGGGGAGAGAAGTGGGGCCCTCATCACGGCTGACTTCGCCCTGGAGCAGGGGCGGGAGGTCTTCGCCGTGCCCGGCAACATCTTCCGCAAGAAAAGCATGGGGGTCAACAAGCTCATCCAGCAGGGGGCCAAACCGATCCTCTCCGTGGAGGACATTTTGGAAGAGCTTAACCTGACCATGGTCAGTCAGCAGGCGGAGGTGCGGGCCGTCGTCCCAGAGAACGAGACGGAGGCGGCATTGCTGGAATACATCACCGCCGACCCAGTCCATGTGGACGAGATCGGCCAAAAGAGCGGACTGCCCATCGCCCAGGTTTCCAGCACCCTGGCTTTGATGGAGCTCAAGGGGATGGTACGCCAGGTGGGAGGGATGAATTACGTGCTGGCCAGAGAGGGTCGAGTGGAGTACGTGGTGGACTGAAGGAGTTTGATCGCCGAAGGTTTCCGACCGAGGCGAAAGGAGCTCGGTCAGGAGACCTCCGCCTATCGTAGGGGCTCTTGCTGAGGGAAATCCAACAAAATGAAGGCGTTGAGGTTGGCAGTGGCATCGGTTTTGCTGCTGGGCCTGGCGGCTAGAGGTCTCCTCCATAAGTTTTTAGGGTAAAGCTAAGCTGCCACGAAATCCTT
>CAYNWI010000159.1:0-6123 GCA_964400825.1 uncultured Anaerolineae bacterium
ACCAGTCTCCTGGCCTGGTACACGCCCAGGGCCTCGGGAATGGTGACCAGGATGAACTCTGTATTGTTCGGATTCCTCATGAAGTCTGTCACTTCTTTGGCCAGGGCTTTCCAGCTATCTATCAGCTCCAGGAAGGGGACCTGTTTCAGTTTGAAGGTGTCGCGAACCTCGAAGTAGAACTTGGGGGCCATGCGCAGGTGCTTCAGGAACTTGTACGGCAGGTCCAGGAGCCGCAAGGTGTCCCCCGCCGGCGCGGTGTCCCAAACGATGAGGTCGTAGCGCCCATCTCTGACCCGCTCCAATATGTAGTCCAGCATGAACTCTTCCTGGATGCCCGGCGCTATGGCGACATAATCTATGACCTCATCGTACTCCATACCTATCAGGGACGAAGCAGCCTCGTACACCTCCGGCCCGAATTTCTCTTTCCACCTCTTCATCACCTCGTCGGGGGATATCTCGAGCGCGTAGAGGTTTTTCGTGCCCTTCACTGGCGTTTCCATTGCCCCTACCTCCATCTCGAAGATGTCCGAGAGGGAGGGGGTGAGGTCGCTGGAGATGATCAGC
This sequence comes from uncultured Anaerolineae bacterium, assembly GCA_964400825.1. Lineage (GTDB taxonomy): Bacteria > Chloroflexota > Anaerolineae > VGOG01 > VGOG01 > CAYNWI01. Next base: position 568 of record CAYNWI010000159.1, read on the forward strand.
GTCTTCCTGCCAGCCGAGGCGTAGTGCAGGGCTGTGGTGGCAGAACAGGTTGTCTTGCCCACTCCGCCCTTTCCTCCGAACATGAGGACGCGCTTGTTGGCGTGATCCAGTTCTGAAAGAGACATCTAGCTTCGTGAACTCCTCTCGTTGGCTTCGGGTCTGATTTTACCACATGTTGCGCCAAATCGCAATAATCCTGCCGCGAGGCGCCGCCTTGCCCGCTAGCCCAAAGTGTGATACAATCATCCCAGGAGCAGAGTCATGGAAAAGCTAGTCTTCATGGGCACGCCGGATTTCGCGGTGCCTGTCTTGGAGGCCTTGTTCGGACGATACGAGATCGTGGGAGTGGTCACCCAGCCTGACCGACGGGCGAGGCGGGGTCGCAAGTTAGAGGCATCACCGGTGAAGGTTGTGGCCCTGGCCCACGATTTGCCCGTGCTGCAACCACCTCGCGTGCGCCAGCCCGAAGTCGTGGCCGGGCTGAGAGCCCTGGCCCCTGACGTGATCGTCGTAGCGGCTTATGGCCAGATACTGCCGCCTGACGTGCTGGCTATCCCACCCAGGGGTTGCCTCAACGTCCATGCCTCGCTCCTGCCCAGGTACCGGGGAGCGGCCCCCGTTGCCGCAGCCATCCTGGCCGGTGAGGAGGAGACAGGGGTGACCATCATGCTGATGGATGAGGGGATGGACACCGGGCCGATTCTGTCCCAGGTTGCCGGTTCTATCTCGCCCCAGGATACGCGGGGGTCGCTGAGGGCCAGGCTGGCTCAGTTGGGGGCCGATCTGATGATGGACACTTTGCCCCGCTGGCTGGTGGGTGCCATCGAGCCTCGACCTCAGGATCACAGCCAGGCTACCTACAGCCGCATCATCACCAAGCAGGATGGCCTGGTAGACTGGTCCCAATCGGCCGTCGAGATCTGGCGGCGCAGCCGGGCCTATCATCCCTGGCCCGGCACCTACACGTATTGGCGCGGCAAGTTGCTCAAGGTGCTCAGGGCCGAGGCGTTGTCCCAGTGGTTGGGCGAGGGGGAGCCGGGGCAGGTGATGGTTCTGGACGAGGGCCTGGCTGTTGCCACCGGGGAGGGAGCCCTGCTTCTGGGCGAGGTGCAGTTGGCGGGCAAGAGGGCCTTGAGTGCCCAGGACTTCGCCAGAGGGCAGAGGGACTTCGTGGGTTCGGTTTTGGGTCGGGGGGAGTAGCTGATGAAGAGGAGAATTGGGATGTTCAGTACGTCTCAGTTTGCTCCCGCTGGATCGCCAGATCCAGCGGTCTGGCAGCGGATTTGGCAATCCGCCGCGAGCAACAGAATCCGGGCGTTGTCGGCAGTAGTCATTTTGGTTTCGATGGTCACGATAGGCTGTGCTCTGGCCTTGTCCAGCCCAACAGTTGGAGAAAGTGAACCCGAAGGGAGCGGGGTCTTTGAGACCGAGTCCCCCGGCTTCTCCTCCGCCAGGGGCGAGAGCGAGTTCTCCGAGAGGTATCCAGTCACGCAGGCAGACAAAACCGAGGAGGGAAGCAGGCTCATCTTCCCCCTGGTGCTCGTGGGAGACGTTGAGTCGGCCAAAGAGGAGCAGACCTTTCTACCACTGTTTACCAAACCCAGAGCGATTTGTGACGATCGCGTCGTCAGGACTGGCGACAAGCTCACTTTCAACGGTCGAGAGATTCGGTTGATAGGCATGAACGTGGCCTATATCCTGGAAGACTGGTTCCCGGAGGACCAGTGGGAGGGAATTCTCTCCTTCCTGTCTCGCTCCGTAAACACCATCCGCATCCCCGTTTTCCCCAAACATGCGCGCGACGGGGGACTCGATCGGGTGGAACGGTTGATCCGACTGGGTGGCGAGTATGACCTGAAGTTCATCATCGTCCTCGACTCTTACATGGCGGCCGACTATCCCACCAAGAACGAAGGCTGGTTTCGCTCAGGGTACAAAGGTGAGTATATGGACCATCTGAGGAGTGTGGTCACCAGGCTCAGGGATTATCCTGAGGTGGCCCTGTGGCAGTTGATGGGAGAGCCCAGTTGTGCTCCTGAGGGAGGAAAACGGTCTTGCTACGACGCGCTGGTCGAGTGGGCCAGGGTGGCCTCTGAAGAGGTAAAGAGGCTCGACCCCTGCCGGCCCGTGGCCGTGGGGATGATCTCGGTTGGTGGACCTCAGCCTCAGGGGGAGGAAGCCTGGCGTAAGATGCACACTTTTCCTTCGATTGATGCCGTGACGGTTCACATCTGGACCAACGTCTGGTACGAGCGGGAGTTGAGGATCGCCGACGAGCTGAATCTGCCCGTTCTCTACACCGAGGTCTACCATCGGGCGTACAAAAAGAACGGTCGTCTTCTCCACGAGGGAATCCTGGAGGAAAGATCGCCCCTTATTGAGGAGTTCATGCAGCGATCCTTCGACGCGGGCGTGGACGGCATCATCCTCTGGCAGTATATTCACGAGGGCTACTGTGGGGAGTTGGACTACGACCAGAGTGACCCTGTTTGGAAAGTGCTCCAGTCTTTCAATCAATAAAGCAGAGGCGGCTCCCATCTCCTTTCCCCCCTCGCCCAGGGTTGGGAGAGGGGGGTAGGGGGGAGAGGGCCGCACAAGAGTTCTCCCTGAAACCACAAATGGAGAGTGTTGATCTATGAGAGTACTCGTCGTTGGTCTCGACGGTGCCACGTTTGATTTGATTCGTCCCTGGGCGGCCGCGGGCCACCTGCCTGCTCTGGCTCGCCTGATGCAGGAGGGGGTTCACGGCGAACTCAGGTCCACCCTGCCGCCAGTTACCTCCCCCGCCTGGCCCTCGTTCATGACGGGCATGAACCCAGGCAAGCACGGGGTGTTCGATTTCATCCGCGGCCGCCCCGGCGGCTTCGACATGGTGAACTCTTCCCACATCGCCGCCAAGACCCTTTGGCAGCTTCTGTCGGAGGCGGGGCGACGGGTGGGGGTGGTCGCTGTCCCCGTGACCTATCCACCCCATCCTGTCAACGGCTTCATGATCTCAGGTATCCTGTCTCCCAGGCACGCGGAGATTGCTTATCCTCCCGGTTTGCTGAGGCGTTACGAGGATGAGCTAGGCCCCTATCGCATCAGCCCTGATGTGCAGTATACCGAGGGCAATAATGAGGAAGCCTTCATCGCCGACCTGCTGGCGCTGATGGAGCGGCGGGCCAGCTACGCGCTGCGCCTGATGCAGGACCACGCATGGGACTTCTTCATGGTGCACTTCGTGGCCCTCGATGCCGCCCAGCACGCCCTGTGGAAGTTCGTTGACCCCACCCATCCTCGCTATGACCCGCAGGCGGCGCAGCGCTACGGCGATTCGCTGCTGACGCTTTATCAGAAAGCGGATGCCATCCTGAGCCAGTTGTGGGAGCAGACAGGCCCGGACGATACGCTGCTGGTGATGTCGGATCACGGCTTCGGGCCGCTGCACGGTACGGTGAATCTCAATAACTTCCTGCTGCAACGAGGGTTTCTGCACCTGAGGCGGGACGTGGCGACCCGTCTGCGCTATGCGCTCTTCCGCCACGGCATCACGCCCAGCGCGGCCTATGCCCTGCTGGTGAAGCTGGGCTTGCAGGATGTGGTGGTCAGGGTCAGCAAGCAGGCCCGCAATGCTGCCATGGGGCGATTCCTGTCCTTTTCCGCTGTGGACTGGTCGCGCACGCAGGCGTACGCCATGGGACACGTGGGTCAGGTCTTCATCAACCTGCGTGGCCGCCAGCCGCACGGCTGCGTGCCGCCCGAGGAGTACGAAGCCGTGCGCCAGCGGGTCGCCGACGCGCTGCGAGAGATCAAGCATCCGCAATCTGACCGTCCGCTGGTGGATGAGATCATCTTCAAGGAGCAGGTGTACGAGGGGCCATACGCTGAGCGAGGAGCCGACTTGTTGCCGGTCATGGATGGTTTTCGCTACATCGCCTTCCCACTGTTCGCCAGCAACACCCAGATCGTGACGCCACAGGTGCGGGGGGATTCTGGCTGCCACCGGCTGCACGGCATTCTGTTGGCCAGCGGGCCGGCGGTGCGGCAGGGGATAGAGCTGGATGGCGCACGGATCATTGATCTGGCCCCGACGATTCTCTACCGCATGGGGCTGCCCGTGCCCAACGATATGGATGGCCGCGTGCTGACGGGGATGTTCGAGCCGGCATTTGTCCGCGTCACCCCTTTGCAGCACGTAGGGGCTGGGACGGCGCATCGTCGCCAGGAGCACGAATTGCCACCGGAGGAACGGGCGGAGATCGAGGCCCGACTGCGCAGCTTAGGCTACCTTGAGTGAGGGGGCAGAATTGGCAGAAGGGAGGACATGGGCCTCAACCTGGCGCGGGCTCTGGCGCTGGCTGCGGCCTCTCTTCGGACTGGGGTTGCTGGCCTTTCTGCTCTGGCGGGTAGACTGGCAGGAATTGACCCACATCGTGAGCCAGGCCAGCTTGGGTTACGTCGGGATGGCGCTGCTCATCGAACTGCTCGACGTGTTGCCGCGGGTCTTGCGCTGGCGGGCGCTGTTGCTCACCCAGGGGACGCGAGAGCCTTTCCTTCGCCTCCTTTCCATTTACCTGGTGGGCAGCTTCTTCAACAATTTCCTGCCCAGCAACGTGGGCGGCGACAGCGTGCGTATGCTGCGCCTGGGCCGACTCACCGGCCAGGGGGCGGACGCCGTCTCCTCCGTGCTGGTAGAGCGGCTATGCGGGCTGTTTGCCGTGCTACTGATGGGAGTGGTGGCCGTGCTGAGCAACTGGCGGCTGGCGTCGGTAGGGGGAATCGGCTTCCTCGTGCTGGGGGCGTTCGTCGTCTTCGTCCTGGGGATGCTGTTTCTGTTCAACCTGCGGCGGGTGCGCTCCTGGACTGATCGCTCGACCATTCCGTTTTTCCCCCTCGCCCAGGGTTGGGAGAGGGGGGGGAGGGGGGGAGAGGGCCGCACAAGAGCTCCATGGTTGGCTGCCCTGATCGGCAAGCTGGGCAAGCTGTACGATTCGATCTACGCTTTTCGCAGCCACGAGCGCGTATTGCTGGTGGTGCTGGCCTTCTCGCTACTCTTTCGGTTCGGGGACGTGCTGAGACTGTACGTGCAATCGTTGGCCTTGCACCTGCCCGTCTCCTTCATCTGGCTGATGATGGCCATCTCTCTCATCGCCGTAGTGACCTCGGTGCCGCTGTCGCTGAACGCCCTCGGCATCCAGGAGGGGGCCTACGTCTTTTTCTTCGGTTTGGCAGGGATCGCTGCCCCGCAGGCCCTGGCGCTGGCGCTGCTGTCACGAGGTGTGAGGCTGGTGGTCAGCCTGCTGGGTGGGGTGATCTATTTGCTGGGAAAGTGATAGAAAACGATGCAAGCCCTTGCTGTAATAACGACCGTAGTAACGACTTCAGTCGTTCTGTGAGGAGGTAGGTAGTTGCAGGATGTCACGCAACATCCAAGTAGCGCTTTTCTTAGCGGTATCCGCCGACAGCGGGTAACCATACTGGTGCTGCTCGTCTATGGGTTACTGGCCGTGGTGATGACTTGGCCGGTCGCTGCTCAACTGGGGACGCACCTGCCGGGGATCGGAGATGACCTGT
>CAYNWI010000160.1:0-6105 GCA_964400825.1 uncultured Anaerolineae bacterium
CGGTAGCTTCTCGCACCAGGCGGGCCAGGGTGGTCAGGTTGAGCCAGACGTCGGCTTGGAAGGTGAAGGCTTTGCCCCGGGCCACGAAGGTAGGGTCTTGGGCGCGGGTCTCGACGGGGATGAGTTCAGCAGCCGTGACGCCCTCCCTTCCATCGCAACCAGCGCTGAGCCAGGGCCTCGGCGGTCTGGTAGTCAGCTAAGGTGTGGCGTTCCAGCAGGCTGCGCAGGGCATAGGAATAGGCCGGGTGGCGCAGCCAGACCAGGGCTTCGGCGTGCAATTGACGAGTTCGCTCGCCACTGAGACCCAGGGCAACTCCGATCTGACGGTAGGTGGTCGGGGGTGTGCTGTTCAGAAAGTGCATGATTAGGGTTGGTACCCCCGATTTTTGCGCAAAATTTGGGTGAAACGTAAGGCTTGCACGACGTAGATCATCACGTTTCACGCATCCCCATCAGCACCTTCTCCGCCGTGGCCGGCAGCTCTTCGATCCACACCCCCGTGGCGTCGTGGATGGCGGATATTATGGCCGGGGCGGTGGGCAGGGTGGTCATCTCCCCTACGCCTGTGGCCCCGTACGGGCCGGTCGGATCGGGCACCTCGACGATGATGGGCACGATCTCGCGGGGCATGTCCAGCACGGTGGGGATGAAGTACTCGCTGAACTTGCGGGTCTTGACCACTCCCTGCCGCTGGATGTACTCCTCCATGAGGGCATACCCCTCCCCCATCTGCACCCCGCCGCCGATCTGCCCTTTGATCATCTGGGGGTTGACGGCCCGGCCCACGTCGTGCGCGGAGTAGAGCTTGAGCACCTTCACTTCCCCCGTTTCGGCGTCCACTTCCACCAGGGCGATCTGGGTGGCGTATCCGTAGCTGATGTGGGGGTCGCACATGCCGGTCTCAGGATCAAACGGCGTGGTTGGCCTGGCGTGGCGGCCGTGGAAGGTGTATCGAGCTTCGATGTGGGTCTTGCTCTCCTCGGCTCGCAAGGCCGCGCGCCACTTCTCCCTGGCAAGCTGACAGGCGGCCAGCACCGCATTGCCGGACATGTAGGTGTGGCGGGAGGCGGAGCAGCTTCCGCCGTCAGGTACGTCGGCTGTATCCAACAGGGCGATGCTCACTTTCTCCATCTCGATCACCAGCGCCTCGGCTGCGATCTGGGCCAAGGCGGTGTGCACCCCCTGCCCCACTTCCGAAGCCGCGATCTTCACCAGCGCCCTTTCCACCTGCCCAGTGTCGTCCAGGAAAAGCTCGACCACCGCCGTGGACTTGTCGTCGAAGCCCATACTGTAGCCCACGTTCTTGTAGGAGCAGGCCACCCCCAGGCCGCGCAGCTTGCCGTCCGCAGGTGCAGGCTTCTCTGGCCGCACCCAGTGTCCGTCCTCTTTCTCGCGCCAGCCAGCAGCCAGCGCGGCCTGCCGCAGCGTGTCCTTGATGCCCACCCCAGGCGGCATGGGATTGCCCGTGACCGCGATGGAGCCGTCCTCGAACAGATTCTTCAGTCGGAACTCCACCGGATCCATGCCCAGGGCCTCGGCCAGCTTATCCATCTGCGACTCGTAGGCCACCGCAGCCTGGGCGGCCCCGAAACCACGTATGGCCATAGCCACGGCGTTGTTGGTATAGATGGTGTAACCATCTATCTTCGCGTTGGGCATCACGTAGGGGCCGGCGGCAAAGGTCGTGGCGTTGGTCATCACCACGGTACTCGTACTGGCATAGGCCCCAGCATCGGAGATGAGCTCGGTCTCCATCGCCGTCAGTTCCCCGTCCCGCGTGGCTCCGGTTCTGTAGCGCATGTAGAAGGGATGGCGTTTGCCGGTGCGGCACACCGTCTCCTCGCGGCTGAAGACCATCTTCACCGGACGTTGGAGGCGGTAGGCACACAGGGCCAGGAGGTGCTGGATGAACATGTCCTCTCGCCCGCCAAAGGCTCCGCCTAAGGCGGGCACGATCTCGCGCACACGGTCTTCGGGTAAATCCAGCAGATGGGCGATCTGGCGCAGGTCATCGTGAGCCCACTGAGCGGCGGCAACAACAGTGACCCGCCCCTCCTCATCAATGTAGCCCAGGCCAGCGTCGGGCTGCAGGTAGGCGTGCTCCACCCAGGGGGTGACGTAGTAGCCTTCGACGATGACGTCGGCTCTGGCAAAGCCGGCTTCCACGTCCCCTTTGCGAACCCTGAATTGCTTGAGCACGTTAGTGTCCCTCTCCTCGTGGACCAGGGGCGCAGCGGGCTTCAGCGCCTCTCGCGGGTCGTCCACCACGGTCAGCGGCTCGTAGTCCACTTGAACCAGCTTACGGGCCGCCTCAGCGATGCGCTCGCTCTCGGCCACCACGATGGCGATGCGGTCGCCCACCCAGCGTACCTCGCTCCCCTCGGCCACCAGCACCGGTTGGTCCATGATGTTGATACCGTACTCGTTGACGGGGACATCTTTGTAAGTGAGGACGGCGATCACACCCGGATAGGCTTCGGCCTGGCTGGTGTCAATGTGCCGCACCCTGGCGTGGGGGTGCTCGCTCCACACCACTTTGGCGTGGAGCATTCCTTCCACGTAGAAATCGCCAGGGTACCTGGCCTGGCCCGTGACCTTAGCCTGGGCGTCAATGCGCGGCAGACTCTGACCGATAATGCTCTCCCCCATGCTTCCACCCCCGTGGTCTTGTTTTTTGCCACGAATTACACGAATTTTCACTAAATTTCCCTTTTTCGTGTTAATTTGTGAAATTCGTGGCAGCTATCTCCGGCCCTAAGCGCGCTTCCCTCCGTGTGGATACTTGTCCAGAGGCCAGGGAGGCGGGCCGTCCCACTGCGGATAGGGGCCATGGGCCTCGAGCTCGTCGGCCACGTATTTCAAGCCCAATCGCTCCAGCCGCTCTCGCGTCGGGATGCCAGTCTCAAGGTCGTAGCCGTGCACCCGGTAGTACTCCATGAGCATCTCCGCGTGTTTCTCCCGCTCCCCTTTCCCCTGCGTGGTTTCCCTCACCTCTGGCTTCTGCGGAAAGCGGTCGTCCTTCCTCGTTATCCCCTGCCTGACGTTGAAGGCTCTTTCGAGGGCGTAGATCCTCTCCCCGGCCTCCTCCAGGCTGGTGGCGTTGAACTCGAAGCCTGTTGCCGCCCTCAGCAGCCTTGCCAGCCCATCCCACAGCGGATGCTCCCACACGAGCGGCACGGCGCAGACCCAACTGTTGACAGCCCCTTTGCAGCGTCCTATCGCATCCGTAATCGTCGTGGCCCTTTCGGAGATGGTTAGCGCCCCTACCGGGTCCTGGTCCACGTCGGGCACCAGGCCCTTCTTCACAAGCTCCGGGAAGGCCTCCGGGTCGTTCTCACCATAAGCCCAACTCCTTCCCCTGAGGTGATCGGCGCCCCTGGTCCCTGTCGCGTGGGCGAGGGCGAAAAGTCCCGGCGGGTGGGGGCCACGGCTCAGCCCCTTGACGTGATAGCACACATCCATCGCCCCCTGGCCGATGATCTTGGCCAGGCTGTACATCCCCTCGGCGATCAGGTTGCCGAACCCCTCTCTCAGCGCGGTTTGGTGAACCAGCTCGATCTGTGAATCCGCGTCCTCCCAGTCCAGTGACAGCCCGCCAGTGTCCTCTTCGGTGATGATTCCCCGGCTGTAGAGTTCCTTGGCCAGGGCGATCGCATTGCCGAGCGCTATCACATCCATCCCGTAAGCATCGGCCAGGTTTTCCATCTCCATGATGGCGATGGGGTCTTCGATGCCGCAGTTGGTGCCCAGGCAGGCAATGCACTCGAACTCAAGCCCTGATCCCGCCTCCCCCGCGCGCTCGCCCGTTGGGATCCTGAAGACGTCCTTGCACCCGACGGGGCAGCTATAGCAGGCATATCTCCCGATCTCGTATTTCTTCCAGGCCTCAGGCCTGAGGGGTTCTGGGATTTCATCGCCGGAGAGGTATTTCTGGAAGCACCTGTAGCCCGGCCACCAGGACATCATGCCGATGTGCGTGCCGTATACGGCAATGACCTCGTGCTGCAGGTGGTCTTTCAAGAAGAACTTTCTGTCCTCCTGTGCCAGGTGCCTGAACTCGTCGGGACTGGCCAGTTCCACTTTGCCGCTGCCCCTGACGGCGATAGCCTTCAGGTTCTTCGACCCCCACACGGCGCCGCTCCCCCGGGCGGCAGAACTGTGCTTGTCAACGATGGTGGACGCTGCTCGAACCAGGTTTTCCCCCGCCTGGCCGATGCAGCCCACGCTGATTTTCTTCCCATGCCTCTCATGAAGGATGTCCGTGGTTTCCCAGGTCGTCTTGCCCCACAGGTCCGAAGCATCCCTCAGTTCGACACTTTCGTCATTTATCCAGAGGTACTTGGGGCTGCTGGCCCTGCCGGTGATCACGATCTGGTCGTAGCCCGCGCGCTTCAGGAACGTGGCGAAAGAGCCGCCGACGTTCCCGTCGCCCAGGATGCCGCTGTAGGGCGAGAGGGTGCTGACCTCGAGGCGGCTCGTGAGGCCCAGGGGGGTGCCCGATAGCGGGCCGGGGGCCAGGCACAGGACGTTCTCCGGGCTCAGCGGGTCAATGCCCGGCTTCACCTCGTCGAAGAGTGTCTTCGAGTTGAGTCCCCTGCCGCCTATGAAGTCCCTCACCACCGACTCGTCCAGCGGCTGCTTGGTGACTTTCTCCTTCGTGAGGTCTACTCTCAGGATAGTTCCTCTCCAACCGTACATCTTTTTTCCTCCTTGTTTCTTAGGGGCGACTTCAGTCGCTTCCCCCCACCCTTGAGCGAAAATGAATCATCGCGCCCCGCAAGCCGAGGGCGGCTTCCAGCATGGCCTCAGGCAGGGTTGGGTGGGCGTGGGTGGTCCAGGCCAGGTCGTCGGCGGTGGCCCCCACCTGCACCGCCAGCGCGCCTTCCGCGATCAGGTCGGTGGCGTGCGGGCCCATCAGGTGAACGCCCAGCACGCGCCCGCTGCCAGCCTCGCACACCAGCTTGACCAGCCCTTCGGTCTCGCCCAGGATCTGGGCCCGTGGGTTGGCCGAAAACGGAACCCGCGTCACCTCGACGTCGGCTCCCTGGGCACGGGCCTCGGCCTCGGTCAGGCCCACGCTGGCGACTTCGGGGCGGGTGAAGATCACGCTGGGCAGCGAGCGATAATCCACGGTGCGCTGGCCGCCGGTCGCGTTCTCGGCCACCACGCGGCCATCCACCATTGCCTTGTGGGCCAGCATCATCCCGCCCACGGCGTCGCCGATGGCCCACACGTTGGGGAGGTTAGTCCTCAAATGCTCGTCCACCGCGATAGCGCGGCCATTCATCTTCACGCCAAGCTCGGCCAGTCCCAGGCCGCTGATATTCGGCCAGCGACCCACTGCGGCCAGCACGCGCTCACCTTCGACCAGGCTTTCGCCTTTGGCTCCGCTGAAGGTGACACGCAGCCCGCCCTCAGTCGGCTCAATCGCCTGCACCGTTGCCCCGGTGTGGATAGTCATCCCGCGCCGCCGCAGGATAGCCGCCAGCCGCCTGGCGAGCACTTCATCTGTTACCCCTGGTAACAGAGTGGGCATCATTTCAAGGATGGTCACTCGGCTGCCCAGCGCCTCGTAGATACAGGCGAACTCCAGCCCGATAACGCCCCCCCCGATGACGATCAGGTGCGCCGGGACCCTGCCGATCTCCAATGCCTCAGTGCTGGTCATCACACCTGGCAAAGCCAGGCCGGGGATGGGCGGTCGGGCCGTAACTGAGCCAGGCGCGAGAACCACGTGCCGGGCTGAAATCTCCACCGTATTTCCCTCAGCGTCGGTGACGCGCAGCGTGTCCGGGCGGACGGGGCGTCCCTCACCCTGCACCAGCGTGACTTTGCGCCCGCTCAGCAGTTGTTCTACGCCGCCCACCAGCCTGTCCACAACAGCCTGCTTGTAGGCCATCAACGACGGCAGGTCGGGCAGCGCGCTGGGGATGGAAACGCCAAACTCATCAGCCCGCCGGGCCTTGAGCAGCAGTTCGGTGGAAGTGGTCAGGGCTTTAGTGGGGATGCAGCCGACGTTCAGGCACGTCCCGCCCACGCGACCCTTCTCGATGAGCGCCACGCGGGCACCGAGTTGGGCGGCCCGCAGCGCGGCCACGTAACCAC
>CAYNWI010000161.1:0-4467 GCA_964400825.1 uncultured Anaerolineae bacterium
ACGTAGCGGGAGACGCTGGCCAGTTGGCGCAGTTGCTCATCGCTGATGCAGTCGTAGCCCAGCTTGAGTTTGAGGTTGGGGATGATGGAGCAGAGGTTGGCATTGCCGCAGCGCTCGCCGTAGCCGTTGATGGTGCCCTGCACGTGGACGATGCCCGTCTGCACGGCGGCCAGGGAGTTGGCCACGGCCAAATCGCTGTCGTTGTGGGCGTGGATGCCCAAGGGGGTGGACGTGACCTTCTTCACCTCCTCGATGACAGCCACGAGCTGCGCGGGCAGGGTGCCGCCGTTGGTGTCGCAGAGGACGAGACAGGCGGCCCCGGCCTTTTCTGCCATCTGCAGCGTGTGCAGAGCGTAGGCCGGGTCAGCCTGGTAGCCATCGAAGAAGTGCTCAGCGTCGTAGATGACCTCCCGCCCCCACTCCTTGAGATAGCCCACGCTATCGGCGATCATGGCCAGGTTCTCTTCCAAGGTCGTGCCGAGCACCTGTTCTACGTGCAGGTCCCAACTCTTGCCGAAGACGGCCACGGCGGGGGTTTCCGCCTCCAGCAGCGCCCTGATGTTGGCATCATCCTTGACCGCCGTGTCGGCTCGCCGCGTGCTGCCAAAGGCGGTGATGACGGCTTGCTCCAATGGCATCCCCTTGACCTGGGCGAAGAACTCGGCATCTTTGGGGTTGGAGCCGGGCCAGCCACCCTCGACGTAATGGATGCCCAGCTCGTCCAACCTGCGGACAATCTTCAGCTTGTCATTCAGGGAGAGGGAGACACCCTCTCGCTGGGTGCCGTCTCGTAAGGTGGTGTCATAGAGCCGAATATCCAATCTCCAATCTCCCTAAACCGGGGTAAGCCAACCATACCGATCCGCCAACTTGCCCGAGGTGATGCCCAGGAACTCGTTCTGGATGCGCTCGGTGACGGGGCCGCGACTGCCTGTGCCAATGGAAATGCGGTCAATGGAGCGGATAGGGGTGATCTCGGCCGCTGTGCCGGTGAAGAAAACCTCATCGGCGACGTAGAGCGCCTCGCGGGGAATCAGCGCCTCCCGCACCTCGTACCCCAGAGCGCGGGCCAGGGTGATGACGCAACTCCTCGTGACCCCACCCAGGATGGACGAGGCCAGGGGCGGGGTGCGGATGACCTCCTTCTCCACCAGAAAGATGTTCTCCCCAGCACCTTCGCTCACGTAGCCGTACACGTCCAGAGCGATGCCTTCGGTGTAACCGTTCTCCAGGGCCTCCAGGGTGATGAGTTGCGAATTGGTGTAATGCCCTCCCGCCTTGGCTAAAGCTGGGTAGGTGTTGGGCGCCATCCGAGCCCAGGAGGATACGCACACGTCAACCCCCTGCTCCAGAGCCTCCGGCCCCAGGTAGCGGCCCCACTCGAAGGTGATGATAACCACCTCCACCGGACACTGGCGCGAGTTAAGCCCCAGGCCGCCAACCCCACGAAAGATCAGCGGACGGATGTAGCAGGACTGGTGCTCGTTCACCCGCACGGTGTCAATGATCGCCTGTCGCAGTTGATCCGGCGAGTAGGGCACCTCCGTGCGGTAGATCTTGGCCGACTTGTATAGGCGGTCAACGTGGGCATCCAGGCAGAAGATGGCTGGCCCCCGCGTGGTGCTGTAACATCGGATGCCCTCGAAGACGTTGGAGCCGTAGTGCAGAGCGTGGGCTGTGACGTGCACCTGGGCCTCGTCCCAGGCTACAAACTCACCATTGAACCAGATCTTCTCGGATTTCGGAATAGACATGATGTCACTCCTTTCCCCAGCAATATCGTTTCCTTGATTTGCTCCCGCTGGATCTGGCGATCCAGCGGCCGGGGATCTGACGATCCCCTTTGAGCAACCATTTCCAACTTCCAATTTCTAATTTCTAACCTGGTCAGCGATCAGGTCCCCCATTTCTTGGGTACCGACCTGCTGCTTACCCTCTTCGGCGATGTCCCTGGTACGGTAGCCCTCTTTCAACATGGCGGCCACCGCAGCTTCGACTGCAGCGGCCTCTTCCTCCAGCCTCAGCGAATGGCGCAGCAACATGGCCGCGCTGAGGATGGCCGCCAGCGGGTTGGCGATGCCCTGGCCGGCAATGTCCGGCGCAGAACCGTGAATGGGCTCATACAGGCCGAGACGGTGTCCTGAGCCTTGCCCTGAGCCCCGTCGAAGGGTTGTCGAAGGGGCGTCCCCCCGCAGCGAGGCCGAGGGCAGCATGCCCATCGAGCCGGCCAGCGTGGATGCCTCGTCGGTGAGGATGTCGCCGAACATGTTGCCGGTGACGATGACGTCAAAATCGCGAGGACGTCTGAGGAGGTGCATGGTCGCTGCGTCTACCAACAGGTGCTCCAGTTCTACGTCGGGGTAGTCCTTTGCTACGTCGTCAACAACATGCCGCCAGAGGCGAGAGCAAGCCAGTACGTTGGCCTTGTCCACCGACGTGACCTTGCGCCGTCGTCCTCGCGCCAGGCGAAAGGCGACGTGGGCGATGCGCTCCACCTCGGCGCGGGTGTAGATCATGGTGTCCACAGCCCGTTCGGTGCCCTCCACCCGGGGTTGGCCAAAGTAGATGCCCCCCGTGAGTTCCCGCACCACCATCAGATTCACGTCGGCGATGATCTCTGGCTTGATAGGGGAGGCCCTTAGGAGCTCGGGGTAGACTTTTACCGGGCGCAGATTGGCAAAGAGTTCCAGGCCCTGGCGCAGGCCCATAAGCCCCTGCTCGGGGCGGACAGCGGCCTGAGGGTCATCCCACTGGGGGCCGCCCACGGCGCCAAACAGCACGGCGTCGCTCTCTCGACAGAGTTGGAGGGTCTCCGCTGGCAGCGGATTTCCCATCGCATCAATGGCCGCTCCCCCGACGAGCGCCTCCTCGAAAGTGAACTCATGCCCGCAGGTTTGGGCAACTTTTCTCAGCACTTTGACTGCCTCAGTGATCACCTCTGGCCCGATGCCGTCGCCCGGCAGAACAGCGATCCTGACTTGCATGGCTGTACCTCCCTGGAGGTTGGAAGTTGGAGGTTGGAAATTGGAAGTCCAACCTCCAATCTCCAACCTCTAACCTCCAACTCGCGTGTACTCGATCAGCCCCCCGGCCCGGATGATGCCCATCATGAACTCAGGATACGGTTCAGCCTGGAAAGTCTGCCCGGTATCGAGGTTGTGGATTTTCCCCGTCTCTAGCTCTATTTCCAGGGTTTGCCCCGCTTCGATCTCTTCCGCCGCCGGACACTCCAGGATGGGCAGGCCGATGTTGATGGCATTGCGGTAGAAAATGCGGGCGAAGGTTGTGGCGATGACACAGCTCACCCCTGTCCCCTTGATGGCCAGCGGCGCGTGCTCCCGCGACGAGCCGCAGCCGAAATTGGTCGTGGCCACGATGATGTCGCCGGGCTGCACTTTCTGAGCGAACTCCGGGTCAACGTCCTCCATACAGTGGCGAGCCAGCTCTTCTGGGGTCGAAACGTTTAGATAGCGAGCAGGGATAATCGCATCCGTGTCCACGTTTGCGCCGTACTTCCAGGCCTTGCCGGTTAGTTTCAACCGAATATCCAATATCTAATCTTTAATCTCCAACTCCGCCGGCCCGCCGATCCGCCCCAGCACCGCCGACGCCGCCGCCACCGCCGGGCTGGCCAAATAGACCTCACTCTCCGGGTGACCCATGCGCCCCACGAAGTTGCGGTTGGTGGTGGAGACGCAGCGTTCCCCGGCGGCCAGCACCCCCATGTGTCCGCCCAGGCAGGGGCCGCAGGTGGGCGTGCTCACCACCGCTCCCGCCTCGACGAAGGTCTCGACCAGACCCTGACGCACGGCCTCCAGGTAGACGGCTTGGGTGCCGGGGATGACGATGCAGCGGACGCGGGGATGCACTTTCCGTCCCCTCAACACCTGGGCAGCGACTTGCAGGTCCTCCAGCCTCCCGTTGGTGCAAGAGCCGATGACCGCTTGGTCAATGGGCACCTCACCTACCCGGCTCAAGGGCCGAACGTTGCTGGGCAGGTGAGGGAAGGCTACCTGCGGTTCCAGTTCAGACACGTCCATCTCGATCACCTGAGCATAGCGCCCCCCCTTCATCCCTCCCAAAGTTGGGGGGGAAAGAGGGGGGGTATCACTTTCGTAAACAGTGTAGGGCCGCCGGGCACGGGATTCGACATAAGCTTGGGTTTTCTCGTCGAAGGCGAACAGCCCAGCTTTAGCCCCAGCTTCGATGGCCATGTTGGCCATGGTGAAGCGGCCGGCCATGGACAGGGCATCCACGGCCTCACCGCTGAACTCCAGGGCCTGGTAGCGGGCGCCGTCCACACCGATGAGCCCGATGGTGTAAAGGATGAGGTCCTTGCCACCCACCCCCTCCTGCAACTGGCCGTGGTAGACAAGTTTGATGGTCTCGGGCACTTTCATCCAGACCTTGCCGGTGGCCATGGCCACCGCGATGTCGGTGGACCCCATGCCAGTGGCGAAAGCCCCC
>CAYNWI010000161.1:4567-6051 GCA_964400825.1 uncultured Anaerolineae bacterium
GCTGCGGGATAGGAGCCAAAGATTTTGACGAAAGACGCTTTGCGCAGCAAGCCGAGCAGGGCCTTTTCACACTCTGGGTCCTGCCAATGGCCCTCGAAGTCCAGATAGAACACGTAATGCCAGGGCTTGTTGCGTCGGGGGCGCGATTCCAATTTAGCCAGATTGATTCCCTGCTGTGCGAATTCCCCCAGGCAAGCGTGAAGGGCACCGGGAACGTGCCGGGTGGAGAAGACCAGTGAGGTCTTGTTCCGTTCCCCTTTGGGCGGATCGTCCTGACTGAGGATGAAGAAGCGGGTGTAGTTGGACTGATAGTCCTCGATGTTGGCGGCCAGAATCTCCAGACCGTAGACCTGGGCGGCCAATTCGCTGGCGATGGCGGCCACGCCTTCCTGCGGTGCAGCAGCCAGCTCTTTGGCGCTGCCGGCGGTATCATAGGCTGGCATGGCCTCCATCCCATGATCAAGCAAGAATCTCTCGCACTGGGCCAGGGCCTGGGGATGGGAGCGGACTTGCCGAATGTCCTCCAGTTTGGCACCTGGATTGGCCAGCAGGCAGTGGCGCACTCGCAATAGCACCTCCCCCCAGATCTTGAGGTCATAGTCCAACAACAGATCGTAGGCTTTGTTGATGGAACCGGCCATCGAGTTCTCTATGGGCAGAATCCCGTAGTCAGCCTGCCCATCTTCCACGGCGTGGAAGATGTCTTCAAACGATCGGCAAGGCAAAGTGACCACTTCCGCCCCAAAGAACTGGCGAGCAGCTTCTTGTGAATAGGCTCCATTCTCCCCCTGGAAAGCCACGGTTGTCATCTCTGTCTCCTTGTTCTCGTGCTCTACCACAGAGACACGGAGTGCAGCCGCAAGGCTGCCAGTCAGCGGACTTGCGTCCGCACTCCATCTGTGCGTCTGTGGTTTACCCCTGAAGTGCGGCCTCACATCGAGCGGCCAGCAGGCGATTGAGAGCGAACATGTAGGCTCTGGCGCTGGCCACCACGATGTCGTTGTCTGCACCGCGACCGCTGAACACTCGCCGCTCCACGCCGTTCTCGCTGACCGGATCGTCAGCCTCGATGCGGATGGTCACCCGGCCCACGGCGTCAATCCCTTCGGTGACAGCTTGGATGGAGAACTCGATCAGCTCGTTCGGCTCGCCGATGACGCGGTTGATGGCCCGGTAGACGGCGTCCACTGGCCCGCTGCCGTGGTCGGCGTCGCAATAGACCTGGTCGTCCGGCCCCCGGATGCTGACGGTGGCGGTGGGGATGCTGTGGTCGCCGCAGGAGACCTGGACGTGTTCCAGGCGATAGGTCTCCTCAAAGAACACCTGTACCTCGTCGGCGACGATGGCTTCCAGGTCGCGGGTGTCCACAGTCTTTTTCTTGTCGGCCACCTCCAGGAAACGCTGGTACACTTTCTCGAACTGGGCCTCGTCGTCCAGGCTGTACCCCAGTTCCTCCAGGCGGTGGCGCAGGCCGTGTCGTCCCG
>CAYNWI010000162.1:0-6018 GCA_964400825.1 uncultured Anaerolineae bacterium
TGGGTGGCGACGGCGATCCCCTCGCTATCCACCACGGCGTAGGTGAAGAGGGACAGGGGTCGGGAGGCGGTGATGCGGGAATCGAGCTGGCGCACCGAGCCGGCGGCAGCGTTGCGGGGATTGGCGAAGGTCTTCTGGCCCAGCTCCGCCTGGCGGCGGTTGAACTCTGCGAACTGGTCAAGGGGCATGTAGGCCTCGCCCCGCACCACCAGACGGGCTGGCGGCGGGCCGTCGGGCGAGACGGGGATGCGCAGGGGAACGCCCCGGATGGTCTTGAGATTAGCGGTGACGTTCTCCCCCTCGACGCCGTTGCCCCGCGTCGCACCCTGCACGTAGAGGCCGTCCTCGTAAGTGAGCACCACCGTCAGGCCGTCAATCTTAGGCTCTACCACGTACTGCAAATCCGTCTGGGTCACCCCTTCGGGCAGGAGCTTGCTGATGCGTTCCAGCCAGGCCCAAAACTCCTCCTCTTCGAAGGCATCGGTCAGGCTGAGCATCGGCCTGGGATGGCGCACCTTCTCGAACCTGTCCAGCGGCTCAGCTCCCACTCTTTGGGTGGGCGAGTCCGGAGTAACCAGCTCTGGATGGGCCGCCTCCAGCTCTCGCAACTCCTGCATCAGCCTGTCGTACTCGGCGTCGCTGACGACGGGGGAGTCCAGCACGTGATAGCGGTAGTTGTGGTAACGTATATTCTTACGCAGCTCCTCGATTCGCTCTTCCACGCCCATCTTCCAACTCCTGGCAATCTTTCCTTGATTATAACAGGGAATGTTTAGCAGCACAAATCGCGCCCCATAAGTCTATTCCGCATTTGTACGGGACGGTTTGGATTGCTCGAACCGTAAGGCAGCGGGATAAGTGCGATTGTCCTTTGGCTCCTATTCGATCTTGACAAATAAGGGAAAGGCTAGTATAATCACCTTCGCGGCTTCGTTGAGATTGCACAATCGGGAGGAAGAACAGTGTATGCTGTTGTTGAGACCAGCGGAAAGCAATACAAAGTTAGGGCGGGCGAAGTTATAGATGTAGGCAAGCTGCCCCTTGAAGTCGGGGAGAAGATAGAGCTGGACAGGGTGCTCTTGGTAGCTGATGGCGAAGAGGTGCGCGTGGGACAGCCCACCATCGAAGGGGCTAAGGTGTTGGCTACGGTGACCGATCACGTCAAAGGCCCTAAGATCATCGTCTTCAAGTATAGGCCCAAGGAGCACTACCGTCGGAAGAAAGGGCATCGGCAAGCCTACACTCGCCTGACGATTGATGAGATCGTGACATAATATTCGATTGATGGAGGTGTACTAGCTATGGCACACAAAAAGGGAGGCGGGAAGACCCACAACAGTAGAGATAGCGAGTCCAAACGTCTGGGTGTGAAGAAGTTTGGCGGCCAGAGGGTACGGTCGGGAAACATCATCGTGCGCCAGAGGGGCACCAAGTTCAAGCCCGGCAGCAACGTTGGTTTAGGCAAGGATTATACGATCTTCGCTACTATTGAGGGCTTCGTGAAGTTCGAGCACGGGCGAGGTGGCAGAAAGATCGTTAGTGTCTATCCGGAGATTTTGTAGAGGGAGAGAGTGACTGATGAAAAAGGGTATTCACCCTAAGTATTATCCTGATGCTAAGGTGACATGCAGTTGTGGCAACACCTTTACTGTCGGCTCAACCACGGAGACGATCCGCACAGACATCTGTTCGGCCTGTCATCCCTTCTTCACTGGCGAACAGCGCCTGGTGGACACGGCTGGCCAGGTGGAGCGGTTCATCAGGCGTCTGGAGAAAAGTGAGGAGATTAGGGCCGAGGAACTGGCTCGCCTGGAGACCGAGGGGGAAGAGGTGGAGGCCGAAGAGAAGGCGGAGGAGGAGACTGCCGAGTCGTCGGAGTGAATCGCTCTTAGCTTTGCAGGCTCTTACTGTTGCCAGGCGAGGGCAGGTCTCTGTATCTGCCCTTTCGTTTTCTGGAGGAGGGGACTGTGTACCAAAGGCAGGGCCGCTCTTCGACAGCCCTTCACTTCGACGGGGCTCAGTACAAGCGACTAGGCTCAGGACGCTATGGCTGGATCGAAGTGATCTGTGGCAGCATGTTCAGCGGCAAGACGGAGGAGCTGATCCGTCGCGTCAGGCGGGCCCAGATAGCCAGGCAGAAGGTGCAAGTGTTCAAGCCTCGTCTGGACGATCGCTATCTGGTCGAGAAAGTGGCTTCTCACAATGGCATGCACCTGGATGCTGTCGTCGTGGGGGAGGCCAGGGAGATTCCCCAGTTGGTGGACTCCGACACCGAGGTGGTCGCCATTGACGAGGGGCAGTTCTTCGACTGGACTATCGCCGATGTTTGCAACTTCCTGGCCGACAATGGCCGGCGAGTGATCATCGCCGGGCTGGATACGGACTTCCGCGGCGAACCCTTCGGCCCCATGCCCCTGCTGATGGCTCAGGCCGAGAGAGTGGACAAATTGCAGGCTATCTGCGTCGTCTGCGGGGCGCCGGCCAGTCGTACCCAACGTCTGATCAACGGCCAGCCTGCTTCCTACGACGACCCCGTGATAATGGTAGGCGCTGACGAAGTCTACGAGGCTCGCTGCCGCCATTGTCACCAGGTGCCGAAAAAATGACCAATGGCCAAATCCCAATGACCAATTGGGCGTTGTTCTGGAGGTCAGAATGTTAAAAGATGACGTGGGCGAGATTCTCATCACCGAAGAGGAACTGCAGGCCAAGATCGCTGAGTTGGGTAGAGCCATCTCGACTGATTACCAGGGCCAGGACCTCCTGGCGGTCTGTATCCTCAGGGGGGCGGTCATTTTCTTGTCGGACCTCATCAGGCACATCACCATCCCGCACGAGATGGATTTCATGGCTGTCTCCAGCTACGAGGGCACCAGCACCGAGTCCAGCGGCGTGGTTCGCATCCTCATGGACCTCACAACGAACATCGAAGGGCGCGATGTGCTCATCGTGGAGGACATCGTAGATACCGGTTTGACCCTAGACTACATCATTAGCAACCTCAAGACGCGCCGACCTGCCAGCCTGCGCACCTGTGCCCTGTTGAATAAGCAAGCGCGCCGCCAGGTGGACGTTCCCCTGGACTACGTGGGCTTCGTTATCCCCGACAAGTTCGTGATCGGCTACGGCCTGGACTACGACGAGAAATACCGCAATCTTCCCTTCATCGGTGTGTTGAAGCCGGAGCTTTATATCGAGTAACAAGTCAACGAGTGACGAGGCGACGAGGAATATAGAAACGCCGACTCCGTGGGCCGGGCGGACCTGGGAGTCGGCGTTTTGTCTTTTAGGGGAGGGAGTGTTCTCTACAGTTCCAAAGCACTGCGTAATCGGCGATCTATCTCGGCTAGATCCGACGGGGTTAATGCCCCGATTCGATGGAGCACACGAGTGGGATCAAGAGTAAACAACACCGGTTTGAGGGCAGAGGGATAGCGTAGATTGGCTGCTTGCCAATCGCTCAATACGTAGTCCAAAGGTCCGGTCGCTACTGCAATCTTGGAAGTGATGGCAGCCAGGATCAAGTCGGGTTCCGTGGCGTGATACAGGGAACCACTCACGACCACGGCGGGCCTTACTTTTGTTGTGCTGAGGTCGCTGAACGGGAAGGGCACCAGGACGACATCACCGCGTTGAAACGCCATACAGTTCCCTCCAATTGTCGTAGATGGCATCCTCTTCGTTATCCCAGATTCGTTGCAGCGAGGCTTCAGACAGGAACGACCAGCCCTGCCGCTCGGCTCGCTCGTCAAATAGCTCAGTCAGGTTGAAGAGGATGTCCAGTGCCTTCTCGATAATCTGGTTTTCGTTGATCTCCTGGCTCCGGGCCAGACGGCTCAGACGGTCCGCGCGCTCTGTGGACAGCCAGATATGCTTTTCAACGGTGGCTAGCATCTCGCTCATCTCACACTCCCTGTTCTGGATTGCCTGATTCAGGTTATCCCTGGCACACAGAATTGTAACCCGACTTGCCAAAAATGTCAATCCCCTGTGCTGCTTCGTTAAGGAAATGCCTGTCGCGTCCACTGGAGGGGGTCTACGTAGACGCTGCCGACCCTGATCTCCCAGTGCAGGTGGGGCCCGGTTGACAGCCCCGTGCTTCCGACCTTGCCGATGGGATCGCCCTGCTCTACTTCCTGCCCTGCCTGGACGGCGATCTCCGAGAGGTGGTAGTAGCCGCTGTAGACGCCCAGGCCGTGGTCAATGATCACCGCCTGGCCGCGCACGGTCAGCTCCTCGGCCAGGGCCACGCGGCCACGACCGGCGGCCAGTACCGATGTGCCTATCTCTGCTCCGTAGTCTACGCCCCCGTGATAGCTGGTGGGCGGGCCATCGTTGTAGGAACGCCGCGTCCCGAAGGCGGAGGTGACTCGCACAGGACCCTGGAGCGGGATTCGAAATAGCCCTTCCCACCATTGCTGGCGGCTGAATATCCCAAAGACCTGGCTCAGGCGCTCGTTCTCGGCTCTGATCAAGGCCGGATCGAGCAGCTTGCCTTTCTCTGGCGAGAGGACTATCTGCTCCGTGACGAAGTCGCCGGCCACTACTGGCACGAGTTCGCTCGCCCTGACGGTTTGGCCGGCGTCATCGGTGGCGGTGAGTTCCAGGAAGTATGGCCCGACCTGGGCGATGACCCCGATGCCCACCAGCGCCCAGTATTGATTGTCTGTTCTCACAAAAGCCAGGGGTCTATGATCAAGGGAGCCGGTCAGTTTCACAGGCTCGGTGGTTTGCACTTTGATGGCCAGAGTTTGCCCCTGGATCACCGGGAGGGGATTTAGCTCTACAGCGACGAAGGGCGAGGGCAGGGACGCGCTCGGAGCAGAGCCGGGGATGGCCAGCCGCTGCCCCACGAGAATCAGCGAGGGATCAGCGATGCCGTTGGCCGCAACGATGTCCGAGACGGTCGTCCCATAACGCGAGGCTATTCGAGTCAGCGTCTCCCCTGGCTGCACGATGTGGATTTGAGTTGAAGGCGCGGTATCCTGTCCCCCCTCTTTCCCGCCCAAGGTTGGGAGGGATGGATGGGGGGGCGGTGGGGAGTCACCATCGCTGGGGAGGAGTAGCCGCTGGTCTACATAAATGAGATCGGGATTGGCGATGCCGTTGAGTTCTGCCAGGGCCTGGGTCGTGGTGTTGTAGCGCTGGGCGATGAGGGATAGGGTATCGCCGTGCTGAACGATGTAGATAGTGGGGGAGGCGGCTTGAACAGGGGTCGCACACAGCGCCACTTGAGCAGCTATCAGTATTGTCGCCAGGAGTCTGGCCCAAGCATCTTTCGTGTTCAACTGATTCAATCCTGGGTGAGATAGGTCAAGGTACTGCCGTAAGTCGGATCAGGCCCTATCTCGTTCATGGTCTTTCTCACGGCCTGCTCCAGGGTAAGTTTCTCCACCGTTAAGCCGCGCAACAGGTGTAGGAGTGCCTGGTCGTTATGGGACAGGTCCACCCAATCGTTCCAGCCAACGACGGCCGAGGCTCCTCGGTCAATGAGCGCCTGCGCCAGGTCGGTCGTGCCCAGGCTTTGGCATCCTCCGATGATGATCAAGGTGTCATCGAAACGGCCCGTCATCTCATGTCTGACGAATCCTGAGACGATGGCAAAGTAGAGGGGGGAGTTGTCGTCGTAGAGGATCTTGGCGCGCCCGATGTGGTTCGCCAGTTGTTCCTTGACGTACTTATTTTTGTCGTAGGGCTCTGAAGTGAACAGGAACACAGGGCCGCCCTGAACAGTCTCGTTGAGGATGTTGGTGGCGTGGCTGCGAAAGAGGATCAACTGGTAACCCTTCTCAGGCAAGGTTCTGAAGAACTCGACTGTGATCTCTTCTCCTTCGTAAACGTCAACGCTGAATCCGGCCTCTCTCAAATAGGTCAGGGCTTGGTCGGCAAACTCCGGATTTTGATTCGTCAAAGCTATCTGATCCACCAGCGCTGCTTTCCTGGGCTCAGGCTCTGGAGTAGGAGTCGTAGTGACTTGCTTCGGGGAGCAAGCGCTAAGGGTGAGCACGAGGAGGGCCA
>CAYNWI010000163.1:0-3009 GCA_964400825.1 uncultured Anaerolineae bacterium
TTTTCTTCGTGTCAATTCGTGAAATTCGTGGCTGGTTCCTAGTCAGGTACCACTTCCCAAAAATCCAACTCTGCCCTCCGCCTCTCGATCTCCTCGTCTGGTAAGCGGACGTAGAGACCGTAGCCTTCGACGGCGACGGTGCCGTCCGCCAGGCGCAGCTCTCCCCTGGCCTCAAAGGACCGGGATCGCAGACGGATCATCTCTCCAATGATGGTCAGCTCTTCCTCCAAAGGCACCGG
Organism: uncultured Anaerolineae bacterium; assembly: GCA_964400825.1. GTDB lineage: Bacteria > Chloroflexota > Anaerolineae > VGOG01 > VGOG01 > CAYNWI01. The sequence continues at coordinate 240 of CAYNWI010000163.1, forward strand.
CTTACGGAACTTGAGCTCCAGCTTGGCGGTCACGGCCCAGATGTCTAGGGACGTGACCACGCGCCCGATGACTTCGTCCATGAGCGCACTGATGATCCCGCCGTGCATGAGGCCAGGGTAGCCCTGGTGCTCCTCGCGGGGGGTGAACTTGACGATCACCCGTCCGTCATCGTCTTCGTAGAAGAAGGCTTTCAGGCCAATAGGGTTCTCCATCCCGCACACGAAACACATGCGGGAATTGGGTTGCTTCTGCATCATTTGCCTCTGCTTGGATCGGAAATCTCCAACACCGCCGCACCGCGCACTTGCCTGTCCTTCAGGCGCTGCAGGACGCGATTGGCCTCGGCCAGGGGATAGACCTCGACGTCGGTGTGGATGGGGATCTGGGTCGCCAGTTGCAGGAGCTCCTCCGCGTCTTGGCGCGCCATGTTGGCCACGCTGCGCAGGGTGCGCTCGCCGTAGATGAGGCTGTACTTCATCTCTTGGATGGGGCTCATGTGGATGGCGTTGATGGCCACCGTGCCACCCTTCCGCAGCACTCGCAGCGCCTCCAGTACGATCCAGCCGGCCGGGGCGAAGGTGATGGCGCTGTCCAGCAGGGCTGGCGGTTCGTCCCTGGCGTCTCCCACCCACGCTGCGCCCAGCTCCCGCGCGTGCTGCTGGTGCTCCTCGCTGCGGGTGAAGACGAACACCTCACATCCCCAGTGACGGGCTACCTGGATGGTCACGTGGGCCGAGGCGCCGAAGCCGAAAAGTCCCAATCGCTCCCCTGGTTGGATGTCACTCAGCCGCAGGGAGCGGTAGCCGATGACGCCGGCACACAGCAAAGGGGCTGCTTGCAGGTCAGGGAAACCGGGGGGGATGGGATAGGCGAAGGCGGAGGGGACGACGGTGTACTGAGCGTAGCCGCCGTCGGCGTGGAGCCCGGTGAAGCGAGCCTGGTCGCACAGGTTCTCCAACCCCCGACGACAGAAGTCGCATTGCCCGCAACTGGAGTAGAGCCAGGCCACGCCGACGCGATCCCCCAGGCGGAAGCGGGTCACGTTGGCCCCCAGTTGATCCACGGCACCCACGATCTGGTGGCCGGGGATGACCGGCAGCCTGGGCAGGGCCAGCTCCCCCTCCACGGTGTGCAGGTCGGTGTGGCAGACGCCACAGGCCCGGACTTGGATGCGGATCTCACCTGGTCCAGGCGTCGGCACTGGCACCTCCACCGCTTCCAGTGGGTACTCCTCGATCGGTCGAGCCTCTGTTAGAATCATCGCCTTCATGAAAGGAATCTCCTCACATCGCCGAGCGGGAGTTCGTTGCCCACGGCAACGATGTCTAAAGTGGTCATGTGCCCTCCCTGATGGCGGTCTGCAACTTGGCTATGAGTTCCCTCAGTCCCTGCAGCAGGCTGTAGAAGTTGATGGCCCAGCCGAGGCCCAGGACGCGGTCGGTGAAGATGCGAGGCTCGTCAGGGTTCCAGTAGGCCTCGCGCACCCGCTCCGAGGTGGGCGGACGGAAATCGTAGGGCATGAACCCACCGATCCGTCCGTGCCAGGTGCGCTCCTCAGGAGGCTTCCGCAGCTCCTGGCAAACTGCCGTGGCAATCAAGCCTATGCCAAGTCCCGCCATCAATTGCCGAAATCTCTTCATTTTCTCCTCCATCTCAAATTCGGGTTTTGTCTCGTCATTATTTCCAGCCAATTTTATCCCGGATCCCCCGAATAGTCAAGCATCACACCAACCAATCCAGGCCAGCCGAACGCAAAGCGGCGGTTGTAACCCGATCATGGTTTACAACCGCCGTCTGTTGTGTCGAGTGCAGGTTTGCCTCACCCTCTTAAAATATATTTGATACCTCGGTAGCCGCCGAGGTCTTGGATCTTGGCGAAGAGGGCCCGCTTGATGTTGTCGGCTTGGTCCGGGTTTTGTTCGGCGTCGGCTTTCATCTCGTCCAGCCAGTCCATGACCGCCTGTTTGTTTTCGATGTTCTTGGGCGTGATGTAGTCTTTCGCTTTGTCCACGATCCTGTCCATGGGCAAGGCCCGGAAAGCGGTCAGCAGCCGAGAGCCTCGTTCCTCGATGGACTTGTCCACGCCAGGGAGAAGCAGCTTGCTCACCTGCTGATAGATCACCTCGAAGCCCACGGAGATGTTCTCGGCAGGTGTCGCCCCTTTGACGGTGAAAAGCTTGGTGTGCATCAGCAAAGGATAGCCCAGAACCACTCCCATCCAGGCCAGGAAACCAAGCTGAACCCGGTCTGTCAGATAGAGGACATAGGTGATCAGGGCGGCGATGATCACGTTGACCAGGTAAAGAGCCAAAACTTCCAGGGTGGTTATCGCCTCATAGGGCTCCTTGGTCTCGGAAATGACATCCAGCATGAACAGCACCGCGCTGACCAGTCCTGCTGATAGGCAAAAAAGCAGTGTCGAGATCATGAGCCACCTCGCATTTTCTCAACTATCGGCAGGATGGTCATCATCTCCTCTCCCTCGTCGCTGAGGGCGAAGTACTCCTCCCCCTCGGAGGCGAAGATGTCCCTCTTGACCCGCTGGACGCTGGCGACCAGGCCCTTTTCCTGCAACTGGCCGAGCCTGTCAGAGGCAGCATTAGGACTGATAAGGAGTTGCGCCGCCAGCTTGACAGGCACGGTTGCGCCTGTCAGACTCACCTCCTTGAGGATCGTGATGTCGTCATCCGAAAGCTCCATCGCTTTGTCGAATAGCTCCTTGGCCTCATCAGATGTCTTGATTCCCATTTCACCCCTCCTCTACTTGTA
>CAYNWI010000163.1:3109-6015 GCA_964400825.1 uncultured Anaerolineae bacterium
GCTCCTTGGCCTCATCAGATGTCTTGATTCCCATTTCACCCCTCCTCTACTTGTACTGACATAATTCTATACGAATTTAGCGATTTTGTCAATAATCTTGGGCTTCTTCCTGCCCCCTGAGTACTCGGAGGGCTCCCTGGGCCATCGCCAGCATCTCGTCCTCGCCGGGGTAGATCATCACCGGAGCAATCCACTCCACCCGCTCTGCGATCCAAGCCACCAGCATCTCCGAGCGGGCCAGCCCCCCCGTCAAGACGATGGCGTCCACGTCGCCTTTGAGCACGGTAGCCATAAGACCTATCTCTTTGGCGATTTGATAGGCCATAGCCTGGTAGATCAGCCTGGCGTGCTCGTCGCCTTCCTTGATGCGCTGTTCCACCTGGCGGGCATCGTTGGTGCCCAGGTGGGCCACCAGTCCCCCACGCCCGGCGATCTTCTTGGACATCTCCTCGTAGGTGTATTTGCCAGAGTAGCATAAGCGGATCACGTCGCCCACCGGCAGCCCACCCGCTCGCTCCGGGGCGAAAGGCCCCGTGCCGTCCAGGGCCTGGTTGACGTCCACCATCCGCCCCCGTCGGTGGGGGCTGACGGAGATGCCCCCACCCAGGTGGGCCACCACCAGATTGACCTCGTCGTAGCGTTTGCCCAGCTCCCTGGCTGCCCGCCGCGCGGCGGCCTTGAGGTTGAGAGCGTGGGAGAGGCTCCTGCGCTCGATCTCCGGCAGGCCAGAGATGCGAGCGATCTCGTCGAACTCGTCCACGCAAACCGGGTCCACGATAAAAGCGGGAATGCCGGCTCGTCGGGCGATCTCGTCAGCGATGATGGCCCCCAGGTTGGAGGCGTGCTCCCTCTCTTTGGGATGGCGCAGTTCGTCCAGCATCCTCTCGTTGACCCGATAGGTGCCGCTGGGGATGGGCCTGAGGATGCCCCCTCGTCCTACCACTGCGTCCAGGGAATCCAGTCGGACTCCCTGCTCATCCAACAGGCTCAGCACAGCGTCACGGCGGAAGGCGTACTGGTCGGCGATGCGGGGAAAGGCGGCGATCTCCTCGGCGGGATGGGGAATCGTCTCCACGAAGAGGGGATGTTCGTCCTCGTAGAGCGCTACCTTGGTGGAGGTGGAGCCGGGGTTGATGGTCAGAATGTGATACATTTGTCACCGGTCGAAATAGATGCTCTTTCCCGTGGCGGAGAGGGGAATGCCCATCACGTAGTCGGCGTCAATGAGGCCCATCTCCCGCGCCACCACGCCGGCGCGGTACATGATGCGGTTGTCCACGTTGAGCAGGCTGGCCGTCTTCACCGCCGAGCCGATGGCGATGCCCATGTCCAGCAGCCGATAGGCGCACTGGGGACCCTTGAACTCGCCCTCGAAGGTGTTGATCTCGATGCATTTCTCCGCACCGCAGGCCCCGCAGTCGAGGCCCTCCAGCGGTTTAGCGTCTTTGATGCCGATGAGCACCACAGCTTCGGAACCACGGACGGACTTTGCGTCGCGGTCGAAATTCCTTTTGCCCGTCCGTTGACCGAATTCGACCATCCCTTCGGCCAGGGCAAGACGATCTTCGCCCTCGATGATCTTCGTGACGACGTAGTCCTTCCCCACCGCTTTGGGAGCGGTTCTGGCGGAGATAAGCATCAAGTCAGCAACTACTCTCAATTGGCTCATGCGGATTGCCTCCCTTCGAGCATTTTCAGATACTCATTAGCATACTTCCCATTTATGGAGCCCTCGAACATCTCGCCTCTCCTCACCTTTTCCAACGCCAGGTATTCGCTGGCAGCCATGCCAGCGGAGGCTCCTTCGGAAGCGGCGGTGATAAGGTGTTGGCTGCCGCCGGTGATATCACCGCAGGCGAAAACGCCCGCTTTGTTGGTCATCATCCGATGGTCTATCTTCACGAAGCTCTCTGCCATCTCAAGTCCTGCTTGTCTCGCCAGTTCCGTATTCGGTGCCCTGCCCACGCAGATGACTATCCAGTCAACCGCGACCTCCTGCTCCTCGCCGGTCTGGTTGTTCACCACCACTGCTGCCTCAACCCTATCTTCTCCCCGTATTTCTTTCAACTCGGTGTTATACCAGACTTCGACGCCTTCCTTTTGCAATTTCTTGACCATGAGGGGGTATGCCCTCAGCGATTCCCTGCGGTGAATTAAGGTCACTTCACTGGCCTCGCCCTTGGCTACAAGCGCACTCTTGGCAGTGCTATTCCCGCCGCCCACCACCAAAACCCTCTTTCCGGCGAACTTCTTGTAATCGCGCTTGGCATAGTAGGACACGCCCTTCCCAGCAAATCTCTCCTCCCCAGGCACACCAATCCTCAGCAGGCTACTCCCTGTAGCCAGGATGATAGTACCAGCCTGGTACTGATTTGTCTCTGTGACCACGATCCTTGCCTCGGCATTGATGCTCAATACTCTTTCCATTTTCAGTTCTGCCCCCACGCCGGCAGGAGGAGCCAGGGTCGCCTGTTTCTTCATGTCCTCCATAAGTACCGCGCCATCGCCTGGCGGGAAACCCGGATAATTGGTCACGGTATAAGCGATGGCTGCTTGCCCGCCTATCCAGTTGGCTTCCAAAATCAGCGTATCCCACCCGTCCAACCGGGTAAATATCGCTGCCGAAAGGCCCGCCGGGCCCCCGCCGATGATGACCACATCTCTTTTCTCCATGACATTCCTCCTTTTTTGAAGTTATGCTGTTGCAGTTAATTCTTTTCCAATTCTTTTTCTCGGCCAGCCTTTGGAGGTCGTCGCCCACGGCGATCTCGGTGAAACCGTAGTTGACACTCAGTCAATACTCTGCTAAACTAGTCTCGGTGCAAAAGTGACAGAAGGGGGTATAACATGGCTGAGATCGCAAACCAGGTAGTGATCGCTTTTTGCGCCTTGCTCGTAGTTTGGTA
>CAYNWI010000164.1:0-5975 GCA_964400825.1 uncultured Anaerolineae bacterium
CCGTAAGGAACAACAATTGAGGAAACCGTCATGAACCCTCTTTCACGCACCAAGCTCTGCTTGGCTTTGTGCCTGGCCCTCGTGGGACTGAGTGGCCAGGCATTTCCGGTCCTGTCCGCTGACTTTGATCCCGACCACATCATCGCTGATGCTGTGTTTCTTGACACTGACGCGATGAGCGACCCTCAGATTCAGGCGTTTCTGGAGAGCCACGGCCCTGGTCACGGCGAGAGCTTCCTGGCAACGTACCAGATCGGAGGACAGTCAGCCGCAGAAGTCATCGCCAGTGCAGCCCGATCTGCTGGCATCAATCCCCGCATCATCCTGGTCAAACTTCAGGTCGAGAAAAGCCTGATCGGTAAATATAGCCCGACCAATCCTCCACCCCAATCAGCCCTGGATTACGCCATGGGTTATGGCTGTCCCGATGGCAAGCCATGTGACCCAGCTTTTGCTGGTTTCGATAAGCAGATCTCGGCCACCGCCACTCGCTTCCGGCAGTTATTCGACGGCGGTTATAAGGGCTACTGGGAGGGACCAGGGCAGCCTTATCACGTGGGAGAAGGTACAGACGTTTATCCGATCAATGTGGCAACGGGCGTCCTGTACATTTACACCCCCTGGATTGGCTCGTACCCTACCCCGGCTTCAGGCAACAAGGCTTTCTGGGGCATCTGGATTGACTATGGGTTCGGTGACCCGACTCAACCAACTCTTCCCGCCGATGACGCTCGCCTGGCCGAACCGGTCTGGCCGGCCGTCGCGCTGCCAGGAGAAGACTTCCAGGTCACCATCACCCTGCGCAACGAAGGTGCGGCCACCTGGCAGAATGAGGCCGGCTACGCTCTGGTTAACGCCGGGAACCCGATGGGTGCGCCTGCACGCTTGTCTCTACCCCACGATGTGCCTCCGGCTGAGACGGCGACCTGGACTCTGAACCTGATTGCACCCAGGACGCCTGGACTCCACCAGTCACGGTGGCAACTTCAGCACGGCGATGAGCTGGTCGGGGAAAGGATTACGGTGTGGGTAGGCGTGCTGCCAGAGGAAGCCAGGGAGTGGAAGGCGGAACTGGACCGGCTGATCGAGGAGGCGAAGCAAAAGTGGGAGGAGGCCAAGGAGCGTGGGGAAGAGGACTTCGAGCGTTTCCTGCAGGAACTGCTCGTCCAGCTCCAGCGCGAGCTGACCCGAATCATCGAAGAGCAAAGCCAGGCACTGTGGGAAGCCTTCCTGCGCTGGCTGAAGGAGACGTGCACCGGCGCCCTGATGCCGGGCGGCGCGCTGGCACTGGCGGGGATGTGGTTGAGCCAACGGTGGAAAGCATGACGTTGGGTAAGCCCACAACGGCCGGCTCACGGCCTTGTTGTGGTAGCGGCAATCCACAATCACATGTTGATGTAGACGCAAGCTGTGGTCAAACGGCCACAGCTTTTTGGCAGCGGATTCACAGGAGCATCGGTTTTAAGTTAACAGCGCCATTGTCGCCCTCGCAGGCACCGAATTTAGCTGGGAAAGATTAGAGCTGTAGTGTTTGCAGCCGTTTATCTTACCATGTCACCACTTTCAGACTTTCGATTTCGTTGAAGTGCTCGTCACGTGTAACCAGTGTCAAATCATGCTGAAACGCAATCGCCGCAATCCAAATGTCGTTCTCGGGTATAGGACGCCCTTTCATGCGTAGTGTGTTCTTGATTTCACCATATCGGCGTGCAGTATCACCATTACATCCCAACACCACGCTACTCGCGGCAAACTCATCAATGCGAGTGAGATTCTCCTGCACCCGCACCGATTTCCGCGCCCCGTAACACAGCTCACCAATCGCAATGCTGGGAACAAATGTTTCCTCTGCCCCTGCAAGCTTCTCCTTGACCGCCGTATCATCTGCGAACAGAGCAATAATAATGTTGGTATCCAGCAGATATCTACCACTCATTGGTGTCAACCCGTTCGCAACCTTGTTCGATGGCAAGGCGCATGAGTTGTAGGTCGTCTAGCGGTATCACACCAGCGAAGCGCAGAAGTTGTTGACCAGGGACACCATGAGGAACCGAGGCAACAAGCGCGTGTGTAAACTCAAGTACTCGCCACTGCAATTCGTATGGCAGAACTTCGAGTTGTTCAATTACTCTATCCATGATAAGTGTGTTCATTTTGCCCTCCTGTTCGCTATCATACCAGTCGCCCTTGAGAAAACCAAAGTGGATGCCCCATGCCACTGACAGCCATATTCTACCACATCGGGCAGTTCTGCGCAACCCTGAAACGAAACGCTGGTTGACATTTCCATGCCTTGTGCTGTGGCTCATGTAGGAATTAAAGTGAAGCAGTACGTTCCTCACGGATGTGGTATGCTCACTATCCACTGCGCCAGAGAGCGCAGAAGTTGGGAAGGAGAGATACCCATGATGCGATTTCCACTCGCCGACTTATTGAGCGAACGGGGGTGCTACAACTACTTGCTGCGCGGCTTGCATCCCGCCGGCTTTAGGTGTCCAGCTCACCCTCCATCAACCCCAGGGGCAGGGGAGATGGTCTTGAGCAGCGGCTGGTGATCTCGATGTGCCTTCCGCTTTCCGACGATTCCCCAAAGGCCTGCATGACGTCGAGCACGTGATACGCCAGCTCTCCGCTGGCCCGGTGGGGGCGGCCGGAGGCGATGGCGTAGGCCATGTCCGCCACGCCGATTCCCCGGCCTACCTGGGAGCTGTGGGTGAGCGGCATCTCGCTCCATTCCTCGGCCCCGGCCCGACGGATCAGGACACGACCACTGAAAAAGTTGGGGTCGTGCGCGCTGAGCGTGCCCTCCGAGCCATAGACCTCGAGGTGAGGCAGGTTGGCGGCCCAGATGTCGAAAGTGGTGATGACCGTGGCTATGGGGCCGCTGACAAAATCGAGGGCGCCGGTAACGTGGGTGGGGACCTCGACGGGTATTCTCCGCCCGCGATACAACTCGCTGGTGGCGATGCGTTCGGGGAAAGAGATGCGGGCCGAACCGGTCACCCGCTTCACAGGCCCCAAGAGGTTAATCAGTCCAGTGATGTAATACGGCCCTACGTCGAGCATCGGCCCTGCCCCCACCTGGTAGAAAAAGTCCGGGTTCGGATGCCACGACTCAGGCCCGTGGCCGTGACCGGGCAAAAACGCCACCGCCGCCACTGGCTCGCCGATCCAGCCGTCGTCAATCAGTTTGCGGCACGTCTGCGCACCACCACCCAGGAAAGTGTCCGGCGCGCAGCCGACCCGTACTCCCTTTTCCTGGGCAGCGGCGAGCACCTTTTGACCATCTCGGCGGGTCACGGCCAGGGGCTTCTCGGAATAGACGTGCTTGCCAGCGCTGATGACCGCCAGGCTGACCTCGGCGTGGGCTTTTGGCACGGTGAGGTTGACGGCGATCTGGATCTCCGGATCGGCCAGCAACTCCTCGACGGAGCAAACGCGAGGGACGTCGAACTCCTCGGCTTTGGCCTCTGCTTTGCGGCGGTCCATGTCGGCACAGGCCGCGATTTCAAGGATGTCAAAGCCGTGGCATCCGCTGACGTAGGCTCTGAAAATGCCCCCCGTGCCGATGATGCCGATTTTAACTTTTGTTTCCACGAGCCAGACCTCCTCCTACAAGGTATTGATAGCTTTTTTCGACCGCTTCCATCATGTCGGTGGCGCAGTGGTCCAGCTCGACGATCAGCCACTCCGCTGCACTCGCCCCCTGTTCCCCCCAACTTTGGGGGGCCAGGGGGGCGGCAGCCTGGATGATACTGGGAAAATCCAGCACGCCATCGCCGACGGCGACCTGCGGTACGTCTTTGAGAGCCGGGCCGTCCTTGATGTGCAGCAGGGGGGCGCGCGGGCCGAGCTCCTTCACCACTTTGGCCGGATCCACACCCGCCGTCTTGACCCAATACGTGTCAATCTCGAAAAACACGCCTGGATCCAGGTGTTCCAGCATCACCTGGTAGACGTAGCGGCCTTCGACCTGGAGAAACTCCCACCAGTGGTTGTGAATCCCAAACTCCAGGGCGTTTTCGGCTGCGACGGCGTGGGCCTGGTTGAACAGATCGCAGGTTTGCCTGATGAGGTCCATCGTCTCAAAGCTGTCGGGCCCTTTACCGGAGACAATGCGCTGGCAGCCCATTGCGGCCATAAAGTCCAGCACCCCGTTGGTGTCTTTCCCGATGGGCAGGGGAGTGTGAGCGCTCGGCACCTCTAGTCCCAACTCCTGGAAGAGCCTGGCGGCTTCGGCGGTCGTCGTTCCGGGAAGGCCATGCCCTGAGCCTTGTCCTGAGCCCAGTCGAAGGGTTGCCGAAGGGTCGAAGATGGGCTCCACGCCAACGTAGCCAATGTCGGCGACTTTCTTCATCACCCCTGCAAAGTCCTTGGCCAGGGCCTCTCGGACGGTGTACAGTTGAAGAGCAATGGGAACAGTCATGAACATCCTCCTCGTCATAAAGTATCGCCCAGAGGTGAACCTCTGGGCTGAAAGAGCGAAGCCCTACGGGCTAAGGACCCAGCCCCGAAGGGGCTTTGCCCTCCCAGCGCGGGGATTTATTCCCGCGCACTGGCTCGCTGGTCGTAAAGGCGCAATTCGGTGAGGTGGCGGATGAAGATCACCCCTACTCCACCGATGCCCAGTACGGCCGCTTCAGGCGAAACGTAGCCGACGCTCCTCAGCAGCCAGAAGACAGGCACCAGCAGCACGGTCATGAGCATCACCGCCCTCGGACTGTTGCGCAGCAGGAGGTAGCCAAGCCCCCACAGAGCCACGGCGATGGGCACCGCCAGCGGCTGCTGCCAGAGGAGCAATCCCCCCAGCGTGCTCAGCCCCATCCCCCCAGCGAATCCGGCGTAGGCTGACCAGCAGTGACCGGCCACAGCGCCCATCCCTGCGGCCGGCAGCGCCCACGGCGTCCCCGTCAACCTCACCGCCAGCCAGGTGGCCAGCACTCCCTTGCACACGTCCACCAGCATGGTGAACACACCCCAGGCGAGGCCGGCCAGGCGGTAGACGTTGCTTCCGCCAGTGTGACCGCTGCCGCTGAAGCGCACGTCCGGCTTCCCCAACAGCCGGGTCACCAGCACGCCGGTGGGGAAAGAGCCGACGAGGTAGCCGAACACGGCAGCGATGAGCAGACGGCCTATCAACATCAGCACACCACCCGCAAGCGGCGTGGCAGCGCGCTCACCTCCAGCCGATGGGCGTCGGTGCGCATAATCTCTCCGTCCACGTGCACCGGCAAATCCTGCTCCGAGGCGACGACGATGTGCGCCGTCCGTCCCACCGTCACCGTCGGCTGAGTGGCGTGGGTGCCTCTGATGAAATAGGGGATCAGGCGGAAGATGCCCAGGCGGCTCACCTGACGAGCCAGCGACAGATCCAGCAGGCCGTCGTCCTGCACTGCCTGCGGGGCGATCAGGAACATGCCTCCCGTGCGGCGGCCATTGGCCACCGAGACCATCAGCAGCGGCAGCTCCATCTCCTGCTCGTCGTAACGCACCGTCACCAGGGGCGCTTTGTAGTACAGGAAGATGGTCCTCAGAACGGCCACCAGGAAGACCAGCGACCCGCGCAGGTGGCGCAGCTTGTAGCTTTCCACCGTAGTGGCGGCGTCGAAGCCCGCGCCGAAGTTGTTGCCGAAGTAGCGCACGTTCCCCAGTTCATCTTCCACGCGGCCGACGTCCACCACCCGCGTCTTCCCGACGGCCAGCACACGGCAGGCGGCGGCCACGTCGCCGGTGGGCACGCCCATGCACCAGGCGAAGTCGTTGCCTGTGCCAATGGGGATGAGGCCCAGGGCCCCGGCGGCCGGCTCTCCAGCCTCCCAGGCCGGTGTGCCCAGGCTGGCCTCGATGATGCCGTTTAGCACCTCATTGGCCAGGCCATCGCCGCCCACGGCAGCGATGATCTCCCATCCCTCCCGCACCGCTTGCGCAGCCTGGGCTATAGCCGAGCGCTGTTCCGTCGTCTCGACGATCTCGAA
>CAYNWI010000165.1:0-4785 GCA_964400825.1 uncultured Anaerolineae bacterium
GCCTGGGATGATTTCGTGGCCGAGGTGCGGGGGGAGACGACCAGCAGCGCCGCCTCCAGCCCGGCCAAGCGTCCGGCGCGCAAATCTGGGAAACTGCTCGCCTCCGGCACCATCGAGGCCGAGGAGGTGACCGTCGCCGCAGAGATGGGCGGGCGCATCGTCGCCCTGCTGGCTGATGAGGGGGACGAAGTGGTGGCTGGAGACGTGCTGGTCAAATTGGACCAGACGACACTGCAGGCCCAGCGGGAGCAGGCCGAAGCTGCCGTGGGCCAGGCGCAGGCAGCGCTGGACGCAGCGCAGGCACAACTGGCCCTGGCCAAGGCCGGCGCCCGTGACGAAGAGATCGCCATGGCCGAGGGTCAGGTGGACAGCGCACAGGCTGGTCTGGAAGCGGCTCAGGGCCAACAGGCTGCTGCCGAGGCCGAGTTGAAGGTGGCAAAGGCCCAACTGTCAGCGGCAAAGGCGGCCCAGACCAATGCCGAGTTGCTGGTGTCGGCTGCCCAGGCGGGCCTCGACGGGGCCGAGGCCCAACTGGCCCAGGTGCAGGCGGGAGCTACTAAAGACGACATCGCCATCGCCCAGAGCGCGGTGGAGGGCGCGCAGGCCCAATTGGACCAGTGGCAGGCTGGCCCAGACGAGGAAACGGTGGAGATTGCCAAACTGAACTGGGACCTGGCCCGCAACGCCCTCTGGCAGGCCCAACTGGAGCGGGACGCGACGAAGGGTGCTCCCGGAGTTCCAGGGTACCAAAAAGACCTGGTTGACGCGGTAGTCGGTGCGGCGGAGATCTCGGCTCGCATCGCTGAGTTGCAGCACCAGTTGGCGGCCAAAGGTGCCACCGACGAACAGATTCGGGTCGCTCAGGCGGCGGTAAGCCAGGCTCAAGCTCAACTGGACAAAGTCAAAGCCGGCGCTCGTTCCGAGGAGGTAGACATGGCTCAAGCCGGGGTGGATGCTGCCCAGGCTCAGTTGGCCCAGGCCGGCGTAGACGCGGCGCAAGCCAACGTGGACGCGGCGCAGGCCGGCGTGGAGGCGGCACAGGCGGCCGCGATCATCGCCCAGGCTGGCACAGATGCAGCCCAGGCCCAACTCGACCAGGCCCAGGCGTCCCTCGATCTGCTAGAAGCCGGCACCCGGCGTGAGCAAATCTCGCTGCTGGAGGCCAACGTCGCCCAGGCCGAGGCAGCGCTGGCTGGCGCCGGGGCCGCGTTGAAGGTGCTGGACGCTCAGTTGGAGCGCATGACGTTGGCCGCTCCGGTGGGCGGCATCGTCGTCGAGCGGCTGGCCCACGCTGGCGAACTGGCCTCGCCCGGCGGATCGCTGTTTACCCTGACCAACCTGGACGAGGTGACGCTGACCGTCTACGTGCCCGAGACCGACCTGGGACAGGTCTGGCTGGGCCAGACAGTGGAGGTCACGGTGGACGCCTATGGAGACATCTTCACCGGCCAGGTCTCCCACATCGCGTCCCAGGCCGAGTTCACGCCCAAGAACGTACAGACCCAGGAAGAGCGGGTGCACATGGTCTTCGCCGTCAAAATCCAGTTGGACAATGCCGATCACCGCCTGAAGCCGGGTATGCCGGCCGACGCGACCTTTCAATAGTCGCGCAGCGAGCGTCCCCCTCCCCCAAAGGGAGGACCAGAGATTCACCCCCTCCCGACCTCCCTCTGCGAAGGGGAGGAGCAGAGCATGGAGGACGCGGTAAACAAGTACGCCCTCAGCGGTAATACTGGGCCTGCGTCTCGAACAGGCGCGCATACGTTCCGCCCAGACGAACCAACTCGTCATGGCTGCCGCTTTCGATGATCTTGCCACCCTCCAGCACAAAGATGCGGTCGGCCATCCGGACGGTCGAAAAGCGGTGGCTGATGAGGATGGCGGTGCGGCCTGCGGCCAGTTGGCGGAACCTTCTGAAAACCTCGTGCTCGGCCCTGGCGTCCAGAGCACCGGTCGGCTCGTCGAGCACGATGATCTGGGCATCGCGCAGAAACGCCCGCGCCAGAGCCACTTTCTGCCACTCGCCCACGCTGAGCTCCTCTCCATCCTCAAACCACTTTCCCAGGATGGTCTCGTAGCCCTGGGGCAGCTTGGCTATGACCTCGTCAGCGCCTGAATGCCGGGCTGCCGCCGCGATCCGTTCCTCATTGGGCGGCAGGGCGACGTTCCCAAACCAGACGTTTTCCCGCGCCGTCAGATGGTACTGGGCATAGTCCTGGAAAACCACGCTGATCTCGCGCCGCAGTGCAGTTGTCTCAAGCTGGCGCAGGTCAATGCCATCGAGGGTGATGGTCCCGTTGGTGGGATCGTACAAGCGGCACAGCAGCTTGATCAGGGTCGTCTTGCCCGAGCCGTTTTCGCCCACCAGGGCCACCACTTCCCCCGGCCGAATGGTCAGGCTGACATCCTCCAGCACTTCCCTGGTGCCCGCAGGGTACTGAAAGCTGACCTGGTCAAAAGCGAGGCCGGTCTGCATGGGTTGGGGAATGGGCCTGGGGTGTAGCGGTTCGACGACCTTTGGTTTCAACTCCAAGAACTCGTAGAGATTGGAGAGAAACAGGTTGTCCTCGTAGAGGCCGGCCAGGCCGCTCAACATCTCCCTCAGAAAGCTCTGCCCGCGCTGGAAGGCCTGGTAGTACATGACCAGGTCGCCCAGGGTGATGGCGCCCTGCACCGTCCGGTAGGCGATGAAGGCATACGAACCGAATACGGCGACGGTAGCGCTGGCCTGGGCCACCAACTCCGCGATGGAGCGCCTGGTGGCGATCTCGATTTTCTCGCGGCGGAGTTGCTGGCGCAGATCGCGAAACCGTCGCCTGAACAGAGACCCCAGATCGAACTGCCGGATTTCCTTGGCGTGCGCGTCGCCGGTGAGCAGCCAGTGAAAGTACCAGGCTTGCCGCTCGGTGGGGGTACTTTGACGTTGCCAGCGATACGTCTGGCCAGCGTACCGCAGACGGACGAAGAGCCCGGGCACGGCGGCGGCGAACAGGATGGCGGCGATGCCCCAATGGAACGAGAACAGCAGGACGGCCATCGCCAGCAGGGAGATTCCGCTCTGAGCGACCTGCACCAGGCCATTCACAATGCGGACAGGCCGGTAGGGAGCTTCTCTTTGGGCACGGTGAAGTTTGTCGTAGTACTGTGCGCTCTCGTAATACTCCAGGTCTACCTCGATGGACTTGGCGTGGAGAAGATCGCTCATGTGATCGGTTATCACCTGACCCTGCGCCTCGCTGACCAGCCCCGCTATCGAGCGGCACAGGGCACTGGCCAGAGCCACCCCGCCCGTGAGGCCGATTAGCAGCGCCACCTGCCCGAAGGCGGCTCCTTTGTCGGGAGTCGCCAGGGCAGTGGTCACCGCATCCACCACCAGCTTCGTGAGATAGAGCGACAATAGCGGCAGCGTGCCCTGCACAACCAGGAGCGCCAGGCTGGCCATCGTCCAGCACGGCGCGCTTTGCCAGACCAGACGCAAGGCGAAATCAAGCCGTAATGTGCGCTGTATTTTGAGTCTTGCCGATTCGCCTATTCGCATAGGTAAGGTTTACGTGTAACAAGGATTCTTCGAAGTCATTGGAGAGCACGATGTCTGGCCGGGCGGCCAGCGCGGCGGCGAAGACCAGGAGCATCGTCAGCATCCACCACTACGGGAAGAACGGCCTGGATCTCCTCAGGGGTTGACCAGCGGAGCAATTGATCTTCGAAAGGGGCCAAGAGGGTCAGGAGATGACGGCACTGCTTGGGGAGGTGGCGGTCTATTACCTCATCAAGCTCATCCACAACCACACGACTAAGGAGCAACTCGAACGCGCCTTCGTCGTAAAGCTGGAGAACCTACCCTTCCTGTATCTTATAGCAGCATTATAACATCGAACCAGCGCGGTGTCAACCCAACTCGCTGAAGTCATCTTGAGGCAACAAGCGTTGGCGGCTGTGCGCTCTATTTATCTATCCCCCCACTCCGATCAAGAGGATGCCCAGGAAGACCAAGGCCGAGGCGAAGACCCTGATCCGTCCATAACCTTCCCGCAGCAAGGTGCTCCCCAGGAACGCACCGAGCACCACGCTCATCTCCCGCACCGAACCCACGTAGCTCACGTAGCTGATTCGCATGGCCAGCAGCACCAGGTAATAGGTCAGGAGATCGGCCACTCCTGCAACCAGGATGCCTATTTTGTTGACTCGCCATTCAGCGGTGATGCTGGCCTTCTTGCCGCTGGCCAGTATGTAAAGGGTAAAAGCGAGAAAAGTTGTTAGCAAGACCAGGTAGATGTAGGTGAAGGGCGGCACGTATTTCATCCCCACCTTGTCAATGATCGAATAGATGGAGATGCAGAAGCCGGTAAAGATAGCCCAACGAGACAGGGGATTCCCTAATTGGCGCAAGGGCTTCCATAGGCCCCCCCACGAGCGCATGTTGATGAGATAGAGCCCGGCTGCTATCAGGAGGATGCCCGTTAGCCCCAGATGCGTCAACCGCTCCTCGAGGAACAGCGTAGCCCAGAGGGTGATGAAGAGAGGCGCCGAGCCTCTGGCCAGGGGATAGGCAAGCGACAGGTCTCCCGTTTGATACGTCTTGCCCATGGATGCAAAATAGGCGGCTTCGGCCAGGCCGCTGGTCAGCACGCAAGCCCAGCCCAGGGGAGGAAGAGACAGCGGCCTGGTCGCGAAGAGGGGGAAATAGACCACCACAGTCACCAGCAGCAGACACCAAGCGAAAACCTGTTTGTCCAGGCTTCGTTTGTAGAACAGGTGATAGGATGCGTGCAGGATGGCGGCCAA
>CAYNWI010000165.1:4885-5953 GCA_964400825.1 uncultured Anaerolineae bacterium
ACTTGTCAATCTGGCAAAAAAGGCTATAATATAGCTACCAACGGGGCGTAGCGCAGACCGGTCAGCGCGCACGGTTCGGGTCCGTGAGGTCGGCGGTTCAAATCCGCCCGCCCCGACTTTCCCCCTTCACCTCCTCCCACAGCTCATCCTGCTCGGCCAGACTCAACTGGCTCAGGTCGAGCTCTCGTTCTCGACAGAGGTGCTCCATTCCAGAAAAGCGTTGGGTAAACTTCTCGCAGGCCCCCCGGAGCGCGCTTTCGGCGTCAATGCCCAACCAGCGAGCCAGGTTGACCACCGAGAAGAGGACATCGCCCAGCTCCTCCTCTCGCTCCTCGCCTCCCGGGGCCTCCCTCAGCTCCGCCACCTCCTCGGCTACCTTGGCCACCACCCCCTCGGCGTCCGGCCAGTCGAAGCCCACCCGCGCCACCCGCTTCTGGATGGCTTGAGCCCGGGCCAGGGCCGGCAGCGACCTCGACACCCCACCCAGCAAGGAGTGCTTACCTTTCTCCTCCCGCTTGATCTCCTCCCAGATGTGTAACACCTCACCCACGTCGGCCACCTCAACATCACCGAAGACGTGGGGATGGCGACGTCTTATCTTGGCATCAACCCCCTCGATAACCTGGGCCAGGCTGAACTCTCCCGCTTCGACAGCGATCTGAGCCTGCAGGACTATCTGCAGCAGCAGGTCTCCCAACTCTTCCCGCAGGGCGTCCGTATCGTCGGCGTCCAGAGCCGCCAACGTCTCATAGGTCTCCTCCAGCAGATGAGGCCGTAATGACTGATGAGTCTGCTCCCGATCCCAGGGACAGCCTCCAGGAGCCCGCAAACGAGCGATGGTATCTTGAAAAGTCTCCAGCGAGCTGGGCCGAGGCAGAGGCGGCACGTACAAGGAGGTCAGGTGATCTACGGCGGGCTGGCGGTCCAGTTCATAGAGAGGTGCAGTCAAGACCTGCGCCCGATCGGTGCCCGCTCCGCGTACCAGCGTGACCGGATGCTCATCGGGATACAGGTTCATCAAAGTGAGCTTGACATCGCTGGCCAGTTGCTGGTCGTACACCTGGGCGA
>CAYNWI010000166.1:0-5922 GCA_964400825.1 uncultured Anaerolineae bacterium
CAATGAGGAAGTAGTAAGCCAACGCGCCGATGACATTACCCACCAAGACGATGGCTGTCCAGGCGATTTTGGAACCTCTGCCAATCTCCTGGAAGGAGGTGGTAGGCCTTCTGAGGCAATCAATCAACGTGGGCATCCAGGCCACGCTGAGCAGGAACGCGAAGATGAGCATAGCCGCCGAGGTCTGGCCTAGAAGGATGAGCAAAGATTCGACGAGCGATAGAATCAGACAAACCGATGCCCACCCGAGCGCCGATAGGCTGATACGATATAACTGAGGGGCTGCGCGCTGGAAGTGAGGCAGGGGATTGATGGCCCGCAGGAAGTGGCGTAACCGTCGCGCGGCGATGGTCAGATTCGCGCCGAACAGCTTCTGAGTTTCGTTGCCAAGGGCTATGTTCTCGGCGACAGTCATCACCGGGATGAGCATGAAGTGCTGGTGTACCATACCGACGCCGTGGGCAATGGCATCATTGGGGGAGTGAATGTGCACTTCCTGCCCGTTGAGGAAAACCTGGCCTTCGTCGGGGGTGTAGAGACCGTACAGGACGTTCACCAGAGTGGTTTTCCCCGCCCCGTTTTCACCCAGTAGCGCGTGGATTTCCCCCTGCTCCAGGTTCAGGTCAATGCGATCGTTAGCCAGCACGCCGGGGAAAGCTTTGGTAATGTCGCGCATTTCAAGGACAGGGGCCATAGGATCCTCCTTCGACTAGATGATCCGCTCTCTCACCTTGGCACTGGCGAAGTCGAGGGTGGCCACCACGATGGCAATGGCGATCATCTGCACGCTGGCGTCGCGGTATTTGAGCAGGTTCAGGTTTTGCTGCACCAGGAAACCGATACCGCCCCCGCCACCGAAGCCGATGATGGTGGACATGCGCACGTTGATGTCCCAACGATAGATGGTGAAAGCGAGGTAAGGCGGCACAATCTGGGGGATGACGGCGTAGGCGATGGTCTGCAAACGGTTGGCGCCGGTGGCCGTCACCGCTTCGATGGGGCCAACCAGGATGTTTTCTACTTGCTCCGAGTAGAGCTTGCCCAAACCGGCGATGGTGTGCAACGCCAGCGCCATCACCCCGGCAAAGGGGCCAATACCCACCCACACGGCAAAGGCCACCACCATGATCAGCGGCTCAATGGAGCGCAAGGCATTGAGAACGGTGCGGGTGATATTGTAGACGGTTATACCGACGGGCACGGGCCGCTGCACATCAATGATGAGGCTGATCGCAAGCAAGATCACGCCCACCACCACGGCCGGCACAGCGACAAATCCGAAGGGGCTCTCGATCTTGTAGAGCCAGGCAACGACGGCCACCACGATGGCCGCCAGCAGCGCGCCAGCCAAAGTAGCCACCACCGCTGTAAACACCTTGGCCACAGCCGGTTTGGCCGTGCGCAGGAAGCGGCCAGAGAGTGAAGAGGCCAATGAGCTTGAGATGGAAAGTCCGATCAGCCCGCCCAGCAGCGGCAAAAAAGTCACGATCAAATCGGCGAGGACAAAGACAAAGTTCCCCAGAAAACCGAACGATCCCAACGTCACCTGCAACCACACCCCCAGCTTCATGCCCAACGTCGCCAGCAAGCCCAGCGCAAGAGCGACGAGGGATACGGCCAGCAAGCCCAATCCTCCTCGTCGCCAGACAGCAAACCGTCCCTGATAATCACGAGAGAGCAACCTGATAAGCAGCCACACAACAACTATACTGGCTACTAGCAAGACCACGCCCAGGGCTAAATTCTGTGTCAGGTCGTCCGCCAGGCCCGTCAACCAGCCAAACAGAATTAAGCCCAGCGCCCCGCCCAAAGGGGCGATCAGTAGGCCGGCCATAACACTACCAAAAGGGCTGACCATGGCGCTCATTAGATTGCGGGCAGCCAAAAAGCTGATGGGAATGGCCAGGGCCGTGCCTATGGTGGTAGCAATGAGGGCCAGGAAGATGGTCTCGATGATTTTGCCAAAAGTGTCCTTCAGCGTATTGCTGGGGTGAGGCAGGCCCGATCGAATCTTAGTCACCGCCCGCACGATCTGTGGCTCGTCAGAGGGTCGGTCCTGTCTCATCTCAGCCATGTAGGTGAATTGCCCCTGCGAGTCAGTCTCAATGGCGTCCTGGGCCAGGCGCAACTCTACCTGGTCGTGGATGCTGGCCGCCTTGGGGATAAAGAAAAGAAACACCGTTTCGCCCGGCTCAAAGTTGTAGCCTTTGACCGTCACTTCTCCCCCCAGCTTCACGCAATTGGGGGTCAGCTCGATGTAGCGCCCGGACGTGTCCACCGGCGGCAATGACACCCGCGTGTCACAGGGCATCATGACCGGGGCGTCTATCTCCAGGCGTTCCTCCTCGTATTCGACGAGGCGGGGTCGTACCAGGCCCCGGATGATGTTGGTCAACTGGGTCTGGCGTCGCTCTTCTCTGGGTTTTTCCAGGTCAACCTTGGTGACCTGGAAACCGTAGGCATAGACAACAACGATAACCATCACCGCGAGAAAAACAGCCAGGGAACGCCAGATTGGTCTGGGATTTTGATTTTGGGTCATGATTGCTATCCTATGCGCTCGGCCTCCTGGCCGTATATCTCTTTGAACCGCTCGTCGTCAATCTCGTGGGGCAAGCCATCGAAGACCACCTGGCCCTCGTTCAGGGCAACGGCTCGATCAGCGTATTGCTGCACCAGGTCCAGGAAGTGCAGGCTGCAAATCACGGTGATCCCATCTTCCTGGTTGAGCCGTTTCAAGATTTTCATAATGCTATGAGCCAGGACGGGGTCCAGGCTGGCCACCGGTTCGTCGGCCAGCATAAGTTCGGGGTCCTGCATCAAGGCTCGGGCGATTCCCACCCGCTGCTGCTGCCCACCGCTCAGCTCGTCGGCCCGATTATGAGCCTTGTCGGCAATGTCCACTCGCTCCAGGTTGCCCATCGCCTTGCTGATATCTTCTTTGGGGAAGTAGTTGACGAGACTCCAGAGAGGATTGACGTAGCCCAAGCGTCCCGACAGGACATTGGTAAGGACGCTGGAGCGCGTTACCAGGTTGAACTGCTGGAAGATCATGCCAATCCTGCGGCGGACCAAACGCAAATCCTCCTGCGCGGCAGCCGTGATGTCCACGCCGTCCAAGATCACCTGGCCGGATGTCGGTTCAACCAGGCGGTTGATGCACCGCAACAAAGTGCTTTTGCCGGAACCGCTCAGCCCAATCACCGCCGTGAACTTACCTTCCAGCGCGTTGAAGCTCACCCGATCCAGCGCCAGCACTTCGTTATCGTAAATCTTGGTTAGATTCTTGACCTCAAGCAAGTTGTCCTCCTAGACGTATGTAAAGAAACCAGGTTTTTCGCCGTCTGAGCCAAGCTAGTGATTGCTTTTTGTACGTTCTGGAGCACCCACAATGCCTTATCAAGCGAAAAACCTGGTTTCTGATTGCCATGTGCGAAGCACACGTTGAAGATTGGGCGGGGATGGTTTCCCCGCCCAATTTGTAAAACTCTGCTTGCAGAGTGCTGCCGCTACCTGGAGGAACTATCCGCCGAAGATGTCTTCCTCAGTGTATCCCAGACCCTGGATCAGTCTGCGAATGACATCGTATGTAGCGTCGCTAACCGGATCCAGGCCAGTCCAGTTGTAGAAGTCGGTTGAGCAGATTGACTCGCTACAGGCATCGGTCTCCATGAATTCGGCCAGCGCAGCAATGATCCGACCTTTGAGCGCGGCCGGGAAATCAGGCCCAAAGCTCATGGTGTCATTGGGGATGGGATCGGTCAGCATCATGATGCGGACCTTCTGGATGATGTCGGGGGCCGTTTCTACCACGGCGATGCGAGCGTCGAGTATGCGCACGTCACCAGCGTAGACCTTACCCGACTCATCCAAGGCAGCCTCCATTGGATCATAGGGTTCGGGATCGTCGCCGATCTTCCAGGCCGGATCGGTCTGCGGCGCGCTGAAGTAGGTGGTGGCAAAGTCAACTTCGCCGTTGTACACCGCCAGGGCTGCCTGGGGGTGCCCACCCGCTTCAATGACCTCGCCAACCTTAACACCGGCTTCCTGGAACATGACCGAGGGGAACAGGTAGCCAGAGGTGGAGCCTAGATCGGGGACAGCCCACTTCTTGCCAGCCAGGTCTTTCAGGGTATGGTAGTCGCTGTCGCGCGCCACCAGGAACTGCGCCCAGTAGACGGACCAGCCATAGCGCACTGCGGCTGCGCCGACTTCGACGCCACACTTCTGATTGGCGAGGACGTATCCCAGGGCCGGGATAAAGCCGATGGTGTCCTCAGGTGAAGCACACATGGCCTCGATGGTGGCCGCGTAGCTGGTGGGCACGCTCACCTCAAACGCGAGACCAGTAGCATCAGTCAGCGCCTTGGCCATGACCTCGCCGCCGGAGACGATGGCGCCCACGTCTACCGAGGGCACGAACAGCACCTGGATCGGGCGTTCTGCACTCCCCAGTTCGCCCGCAGCAGGTGCTGCAGGTACTGGCCACCCAGTCAGACGCTTACCAGCGATGATGTCCGCCTGGATCTTCGCCACATCGGCCTTGATGTTGTCGGGCACCTTGTCCTCGAAGTCGTGGAAGGGACCAACGCCCACTCCCTGGTTCGCCAGAGTGGCGATGTAGTCGGTGCCGCCCCCGAACTTGCCCACCAGCATGCTCTTGATCACGTTGAACACGGCCTTGTCCAACCGCTTCACGGTGCTGGTGACCAGGATGTCCTTCTCGTTGGGCAGGGTGTAGTACTGATCCACGTCCACCCCAACGCCCCACTTCCCACGCTCCTTGGCCGCCGTGATGCCGCCATTCCCGGTCTTGCCGCCCACGCCCATGATGATGTCTGCACCCTCATCAATGAGCGAGTTGGCCTGGACCTTGCCCTGGTCGGGGGCCTCGAAGTCGCCCACGTACACCAGGTCGAACCCCACGTCCTTGCCATACTTCTGGTTGTAGTAGTTCGTCCCGGCCTCGTAAGCGACGATGAACTGCTCCACCGGCGGAATCTGCATTCCGCCAATGACGCCCACCGCCGGGCCGTCCGGATCCAACTGATCGGCCATAGCCGCCGCCAGGTAGCCCACCGGGAAGCTGGCCTCGTCCACGTTGAACAGGATGCCCTGCAAGTTAGGCGTCGCCTCACCGCCGCTGGCGTAGTCCACAATGGCGAAGTTGATATCCGGATACTGCGCGGCCATCTTGTAGGTGGCGTCGCCCAACAGGAAGCCGACGGTGATGATCATGTCGTAGCCCTGCTCGGCGAACTCGGTGATGTTGTTCTCGTAGTCGGCCTGAGCCTGGGACTCCAGGAACTTGGCCTCGACGCCGAACGCATTCTGGGCGTCCTGCAAGCCCTTCCAGGTGTTCTCATTGAAGCTGGCATCATCAATCCCACCCACGTCAGACACCATGCCTACCCTGAACTTCGGCCCCTCACGCAAGGCGACCATGAGCTCGTCAGCTTCCTCCGCGCTGGGGATGAGGAACTTCCAGCCGGGATGGATCAGGCCAGGATCGGCGATGCTGGCGAAGCTCGAGTCTTCGACGCTCCTGGCATTGGTGGCCAGGACGATGGCGTGGTAAGCCGGGCCACTGCCCAGATACTTCTCCGCCAGGGTCCAGAGGTTGTCACCCAGTTTCACCGTGTAGGTCAGTTCCGCCTGGGCGGGCGGAGCAGCGTTGGCCACACCGAGCCCCAGGCTCAGTAGCAGCGACAACACTACTAGCAAATTAACTAGACTCTTCTTAAACATTTGTTACTCTCCTCCTAATTTAGTAATTGTAGTTGCTGACCAATTGGCGATTTCTGTAGTTGCTTGTCCAGTAGGCATCCCTCCTTCCAGCCAGTCGGTTGAATTTGATTAAAAAGCTCCCCAGGGAAGCACTGGGCCCTCCCTGTGGCCCGCAGCCCCTCTGCCTGATTACTA
>CAYNWI010000167.1:0-5909 GCA_964400825.1 uncultured Anaerolineae bacterium
AGCGCAGCCTGCAGACAGCTCGAACCATCTCTCGCCTGGCCGCTGACATCGGCATTGAGGAAGTGTACATCGTCGGCAACAAAGTGCGGAGCCAGGCCGACCGTGACTTCATCACCGAGAGCCTGTCCGGCTTTCGGGTCATCGGCTTCCTTTCCGAGAGCCCTCTGGCCATCGAGGCCGACCGCCGAGGAGTCTCGGTCTTCGACCTCGACCCCCAGATGGTGGAAGAGGCCGAAGCCATCGCCGACAGGTTGTCTGGCCTGTGAGCTGGTGTTTACCCATAAAAATTGGCGAATCAAGAGAATGCAGCATTGACTCCATTGAGGCAAATTCTGGCTGGTCTTCAGCTTGAATCTCAAAATATCCAATATTTTAAGGTTCGTTATGTTAAAATGTGCCTTAAAACTTGGTTTTAGACTTGACAAAACTGGGAGATCGTGGTAAACTTGGCCTTGTTTTATCCGACTAGTCGGCTAGTCGGTTATGTGATTATCCTTATTACTGCATCGGAGATATAGAAGTTGAGAGCGGAGGTAGAAGAGCTATTTGAAGTTTTGACTCTGTTGAGGAACCCACAAGAGGTTCAGGATTTCCTTACAGACCTTATGACACCTGGAGAGATTGAAGGTTTGGCAGTCAGATGGCAAAATATGAAGCTTCTGGCGGAGGGATTGAAGCGTAAGGAGATACGAGCAAAGACGAGGGCCAGCCTGGCTACGATTTCTCGCGCGAACCGTGTTGTGATCCATGGAACTGGCATGATTCGGACTTTAGTGGAGAGGCTGGAAGAATCAGGATAACTTCCACCAAGCAAAATAGGTAAGTTCTGATCTTATTCGCGGCGACAATGGTGTCCCACCACATTACGGACGGTCGTCGGGCCATGCCTAATCACCTAAGGCCAAAAGATTGCAGTTGCAACATTTCTCTAACACACACTTCCTCAGTTGTTGCCTCGCTGGTGGTCCTAATTATCTACCCTGTTGTTCAGCACTTATTCCTCACTTAACCCCCCTACCTCCAAGCACTTGGTGTGCTTGGAGGTAGGGGGGTTTTGGTATTTTCCACATCGGCACGTGTTAGACACCCGAAGGCTCTTTACTTTATTTTCACGCAGTATTCACCCCACCTTCACGCACACAAAGGGCCAAGTGGTGTATACTCTACAGGGGTGGGCTTTCCGCTTACCGGCCACTTTGGGATAACAGCAAGGAGCCGAACAAGATAGGCAAAGTATCCCCGAGATTCTTTTTTTCAAACAAAGCATGCAAGGAACCAAGGAGGAAAAAATGTCTGATGGTGCTCGTGGAGGAGGGTGAGGACACATGAAAACTAGAATACGACTTCTGATCTTCACACTCGTGGTTGCGGCTATCAATTTTGCTTGGATTGCTACCGTGCTCGCCGATGGCGCGCGTGGAGGTTAACTGATCGCCAAAACCACCCAGATTATGAACTTGCAAACTAGCCACCAGTTCAAGATAAAAGTCTTTAGCTGGTGGCTAGTGCCTTTCAGGGGAGGGTCGTTACTGCCAGTATTATGGATTTGACCAATCACAAGGTCGATATAGTGGCTTGCTTTTTGGAAAAGATTTGACAAATCATAGGTATTAGGATAAGATAAAGTTGCAGTGTATGATCATGTTGCTAAAGGCAAGTTAAGCTTAAAGATGCCAGATGCTAAAAGACAAGGGCCTGGGAGAGCCAGGTGCCAAAGACCAATAGACTCATGAAAGATAAAGCTGACAAGGAAGGTGGAAGATCGGGTGTGT
Organism: uncultured Anaerolineae bacterium; assembly: GCA_964400825.1. Classification (GTDB taxonomy): domain Bacteria; phylum Chloroflexota; class Anaerolineae; order VGOG01; family VGOG01; genus CAYNWI01. Next base: position 1,773 of record CAYNWI010000167.1, read on the forward strand.
AGACGCACATCCACTGATGTAAATTGGTAGCAGGCAAGAATAAGGGAAAGAAAAGGTGCCACAGGAATCGCCGCCGACCAAACTTAAAGCGGATATAGAAACCCCAAGAAGAGTGCTCACCCCTGAACTCATTATCGCTATAGTTGGGACAATTGTCAGCATACTCGCTTTTGTCTTTGGTAGAGGGTGGCTGCCGGCACTTACACGTGCGCCGGATGTACGATGCATCAATCTGTCTCCACCGAGCATTTCATCAACGATGGTACATGGATGGGTAATCGAGAATGTAAGAGGGGGAACAGCAAACGATATCCAGATAACTATCAAAGCAAATGATGATACACCGATTAGAGAAATAGAGGTGATATCATCGGAGAACAATCACAAAATTGAGCGTGGTGGGGTAGGGACTAACAACGTAGTAATCACTGCCGCCCGTCTGGTATCTACACATTCGATTGCTGTGACAATATTGACCGAAAAACCCACCTCTTTCGCATGCGAAGCTGCCTCAGCGGAAGGTCCATCCAACCAGTATTACAGGAGGTTCGCTCTAACTGTTTGGGACATAGGGGTTCTTGTCTCTGTGGAAGTAATACTGGCATCTATAATTGCTCGTATACTATTATTAAGCATCAGGGCATTGGAGAAGTCGCTGATTAGCTTGATTAGAGAGCAATTCTCAGCACCAGAGGGAAAAGGCTCATGAAAGAAAGAACATGGCTAGATTGGCTTTTTTCTACTTTGGCTATTCTAGCGGTAATAGTCCAAATAATAAGTGCTCTCTTTCAGCTTTCCACTGCAATATCAATTATCGCTTTAATAGCGATAATCATGAGCTTGATGTATTTCGTAATGCAATCCGTGATCAGGAGGACGCTGGAGTCTATAAGTACGGAGGTAGAAAAAGAAAAAGCGATAACCGCACGTGCCATGCCAGTAGGGATGACAAGTGAACGAGCCTACGTGTTTAATTCCACGCTATATGGTATGGCGTATGAAGAGCTAAGTGCCCATTGTACAGTACACGAAGATGGATCAGCCGTCTTTCGACGCGAAATTGATCTGGTGGCATATTCAATAATAAGCGAAATAGATCACTATATGCTCTTGCCGGAGGCTCCTAAAGAAAGCAAAGATTTCCTAGAGCTTGCTAATGTTAAGCCGCTCGATCATGACAGGAAGCTTACCCCTAAGATAATTCACTTGTCCTCAGGCAGGATGTCTTTGTTAGTCTATATATCACCTCCTATGAGCCCAGGTGATCATATTAGATATCAGGTCATAGAAAAAAGCCCTCCGGGCCTGTATGCCATAACAGGATTAGAAGAGCGGAAAGTAGAGTATGACTATTTTGGTTGGGATATTAGTCGGCCAACAAGAAAATTGGCAGTGAAGGTTTTCTTCCCCAAAGGAGTCAGCCCTAACGAATTTGAATATTTTGAATATGATGTATGGTATGCAGTAGGCCAGAGTCGGTCAAGGCAAGCTAAAGAATATGAGAGAATAAGAGGTTCTCTTCAGTGGGTGGAGGAGGGAGCTCGTTTTTCTCTCGCGCTCAATGTACTCTATCCAGTGCTCGGATTAACCTACGTTATCAAATGGACTCTTAGATCTGCCTCAAGGGAGACTGAAAGCCCGTCGTTGGCTAATGAAAGTAAGAACTCAGTGGAGTGCGGGGGGGATGAGACGAGTGTAGTTGATAATGGGGAGGATTAGCAAAAGAAGAGGCAGGGTATACTGGTTTTCATGCCTCGATCTTGGCTGTTGTCCTGGCCGCATTGGTAAGCGTGCATGCCGAAGGCGCTCGAGGAGGAGGCTAGCCAGCGCAAGGATTGACCCTTAACCGGGTGTGTTTGGAGGGCTTGTTCATTGTTATTGCATCAGCGCCGATGGCTAGTGCTCTCCCACCGTAGATAAGAGCTGTACACATTGTCGCCTCAATGTTAAGATTATGATCTACGGGAGGAAAATACACTTCACCAAACGAAGAGGGGATGAATCCCACAAAGGTTCATCCCCTTTTTGATTCACTGCACACGACCCGGATAGTGATACAGCTTGTGGAACTTGCCTCGAAAGGCGCTGTAACAGAGCTCTGCCGCTTACGGTCGGAGTTCTCGCTGTGCAGGCGCAAAGGTGTTCACAGCAATTCGGCCGGGCTCTCCACAAGTAGCAGCAGACGGTACTTGCGTTGCTTTTTCACCGGCTCCATGTTATAATACCGCTACGAAACTAAAGGGAGTCCCTGGGGTAGATTGGTGGGCATATTTCCTATGAGCAGGCCGGTGGATGTCGAGGAGATGCTTGATGCCAGAGGAGTTGAAGAGATAACCGGGCATCGGAGGGATGGATGGCAAGAGAACAAACAGTGATCTACGAGAACTTGCTCCGAGAGGGAGGGGAGCGGATGCTCCGCGAAGCGAGCGCTTACTTTGCGGGTGAGGGACGATTGCACAGCACACTGCGCCGATTGACACAGCGATTGAATGCAGAGAGAATCCCCTACGCCCTGTTGGGAGGACTCGCCCTGGCTGAACACGGGTATCCGCGACTGACGGAGGACATTGACTTGCTACTGACGCCCTCGGGATTGGAGCGTTTCCGCCAGCAGTTGGTGGGGCGGGGCTATCGGCCTGCCTTCAGTGGTGCCAAGAAAACGTTCCGCGACACTGAGACGGGGGTGCGCATCGAAATCGTGACTGCCGGGGAGTATCCGGGCGATGGATTGCCCAAGCCAGTGGCTTTCCCCGACCCGGCGGCTCCTGGGGCAACGTTGGAGATAGAGGGTATCCGCGTGTTGACGTTGGAGAAACTGATCGAGTTGAAACTGGCCTCTGGGATGAGCGCTCCCCACCGGTTGCGAGACCTGGCCGATGTGCAGGACCTGATCGTCCGTCTGAAACTCCCCCTGGCACTGGCAGATCAGTTGGACCCCTGGGTGCAGGCGGCCTATCGGGATTTGTGGGAAAAAGCCCACACCGGCAGGCCAGCGGGTCTACGAGAAGAGCGATGAAAAAGCCTCGCCCTCAGCAATCGGGGGCGAGGCTCTTCCTTGGTTGGCTTGCCAGGTCCGCACTCTAGCACCCGGATCAGCCGAGGACATCGTCAACGGGGTAGGCAAACATGATGCGTGTGGTCTGCCGAAAGCCGACCTTTTTCCAGAAGCCAAGCTCGCCGGGCACGGTAACGGCCAAAGAGGAGGCTCCTCGTTCTTTGAACCTCTTGGCTATCTCACGCACCAAGTCCCTGCCGATGCCGCGCCGCTGGTAGTCGGGGTGCACCGAGGCGATGTGAATGATGGCCCTGGAGCCATCGTAGACCCCCCTGATTAGCCCCACCACCCTGTAGTCCTCTTCGGCTACCAGGAATTCGGCGGCCTGGCACTGGTGCACTCTTAACATGGCCTCAGGGCCGTCAATTTCGGGATGTCCATACTGCTGGTTGGCTTTCAGGATCTCCACCAGTTGGTGAGCATCGCTGGGCACAAAATCTCTGATTCGCATTCTACCGCCTCCCCTCCTTTGATGCGAGTAATTATACCAGGTTTCACCGGCTCTGGCAAAATGGTGGCTGCGTCCCATGTTTCTTCAGCGTCCACTATCGCGGAGCTTCCGGAGGTAGAGCAGCCAGTCTGGCATGGTGGCTTCCTTGAGCAAGTCGTCCCGTCTGAGGTAAGGCTTAACGTCCAGCACAGGCGTGCCGTCGTAGGCATCCAGCCCCAGCACTTTCAGGACGTTCTCCCGACGCTCCAGCAGCTTCACCACCGTGACCCCGATGGGGTTGGGACGGACGGGACTCCGGGTAGCGAACACTCCCGTCAACGGCAGCTCCTTCCTGCCCTGAGGATGCACTTTCAGCCGGGAGCGCCTTTCTTCACCCACCTTGTGCAGGTAGAAAATGATCAGGATGTGGGAGAAGCCGTCTATTCCATCCAGGGCCTCCACCAACTGGGGAGCGATAACCACCTCGGAGGTGATGGTTTCCCACTTGACGTGATTGGGATATTCGACGCCGTTGATCACCTGCCCAATGGGCGCGAGGTTGATGCTCCCCTGTTGGGTATTCTCTTCCATTTGCCCGGTTTCCTTTCCCAAAGTGCCGACCATTATAACACCAGCCCTTGCAGATGGCAAA
>CAYNWI010000168.1:0-5905 GCA_964400825.1 uncultured Anaerolineae bacterium
GCCGAATACCCTGGCTTGTTTGCTTAATGACCTCTTTCATGTTACAATACGATGCCACTGAACACTGAATATTGAGTACTGGTAGTTGGAGTCAGGGGATGGCTCAAGATAAGCTCATCGTGCAAGGCGCGCGAGAGCACAATCTCAAGAATATAACAGTCGAGATGCCCCGTAACAAGCTCGTCGTCATCACCGGCATCTCAGGGTCGGGCAAGTCGAGCCTGGCCTTCGATACCATCTTCGCCGAGGGGCAGCGTCGCTACGTGGAATCCCTATCGGCCTACGCTCGCCAGTTCCTGGGCCAGATGGAGAAGCCCGACGTGGATCAAATCGAGGGGCTCTCCCCAGCCATCAGCATTGACCAGCGAGGGGCCGGCCATAACCCTCGCTCTACCGTAGGTACAGTGACCGAGATCTACGACTACTTGCGCCTCCTCTACGCCCGCATCGGCGTGCCCCATTGCCCCCAGTGTGGCCGAGAGATCACTCGGCAGACGGCGGAGCAGATAGTGGACGCCATCATGAACCTGGCAGAGGGCAGCCGCATCATGATCCTGGCTCCCCTGATCAAGGACCGCAAGGGCCACCACCGGGGAATCTTCGAGGACGTGCGCAAGGCGGGCTACGTGCGGGTGCGAGTTGATGGGGAAGTGCGGGAGGTGGACGAGGAGATCGAGCTGGACCGCTACAAGATGCACACCATTGAGGTGGTGGTTGATCGGCTGGTCGTTCCCCACACAGATGACCTCGTTGACTTCCGCTCCCGTCTGGCCGACTCAGTGGAGATAGCGCTGCAGTTGGGTGAGGGAGTAGTTGTCATCCACAACCTCTCCGCCGAGCCTCCTGAGGACCTGCTCTTCTCGGAGCACTTTGCCTGTGTCCATTGCGGAGTGAGTCTGGCGGAGATCGAGCCCCGCACCTTTTCCTTCAACAGTCCCCACGGGGCCTGCCCGGAGTGTCAGGGGCTGGGCACTAAACTGGCTATTGACCCCGACCTGGTCGTCCCTAACCCCGACCTCTCCCTGCGGGACGGGGCCATCCAGCCCTGGCAAAGCAGCGGGAAAGATAACGGCTACTACAGTCAGCTTCTGCAAGCGGTGGCCGAGCATTACGATATTCCCCTGGACGTGCCGGTGCGCGAGCTTTCTCGGAGCCAGTTGCACCTGATACTCCACGGCAGCGGGCAGGAGCGCATCCCGGTGCGTTACCGCAACCGCGAGGGACGGCGGTGGCAGTACGAGACCACCTTCGAGGGCGTGATCCCCAACCTGTGGCGGCGCTACAGCGAGACTACCTCGGATTACGTGCAACACAAGATATCCGGCTACATGACCCATAATCCCTGCTCGGCCTGCCAGGGGAAGCGATTGCGTCCCGAAGCCCTGGCCATCACCGTGGCCGGGAAGAACATCGCCGAGGTGACGGTGATGTCGGTAGCCGAGGCCAGGCGGTTCTTCGAGGAGCTGCCCGACCATCTCACCGAACGTCAGCAGATCATCGGCCAAAGAATACTCAAAGAGATCATGGCTCGCCTGAATTTCATGGAGAACGTGGGCCTGGACTATCTGACGCTGAACCGCACGGCGGTGAGTCTCGCGGGCGGGGAGGCCCAGCGCATCCGCCTGGCTACTCAGATCGGCTCTCAGTTAATGGGGGTGCTCTATATCCTGGACGAGCCCTCCATCGGGCTGCACCAGCGGGACAACGCCCGCCTCATCCGCACCCTGGAGGGGATGCGCGATCTGGGCAACACGGTGGTGATCGTGGAGCACGACGAGGCGACTATCCGTGCCGCCGATTACATCGTTGACCTGGGGCCTGGGGCCGGCGAGCACGGCGGGGAGGTGGTGGTCACCGGGACACTGGAGGACGTCGTGGCCTGCCCGCGCTCCATCACCGGCGACTACCTGGCTGGCCGCCGACGCATCCCCATCCCCGAACAGCGGCGGGACGGCAACGGCAAGGAGATCGTCATCGAAGGGGCCGCGGAGCACAATTTGAAGGGCATCGAGGTGCACATCCCCCTGGGGAAATTCGTCTGCATCACCGGGGTTTCGGGTTCTGGCAAGAGTACTCTTTTGGTGGATATACTCTACAGGCGATTGGCTCAGGTGCTGCAACACAGTCGGGATAAAGCCGGCCGTCACGATGCCGTGCTGGGGGTTGAGCACATTGACAAGGCCATCAACATAGATCAGTCCCCCATCGGCCGCACGCCCCGCTCCAACCCGGCCACCTACACCAACGTCCTCACCTACATCCGTGAGCTCTTCGCCGAACTGCCGGAGTCCAGGGTGCGGGGTTACGCTCCGGGGCGCTTCTCCTTCAACGTCAAGGGCGGGCGCTGCGAAGCCTGTCAGGGGCAGGGGACCGTCAAGATCGAGATGCAATTCCTGCCCGACATCTACATCGCCTGCGATGTCTGCAAGGGGACACGCTACAACCGGGAGACTCTGCAGGTGCGCTACAAGGGGAACAACATCGCCGACGTACTGGACATGACCGTCGAGGAGGCCATGGAGTTCTTCGGCAACATCCCCAAGATCAAGCGCAAGTTGAAGACCCTGCAAGACGTGGGTCTGGGTTACATCAAGCTGGGCCAGCCCTCTCCCACCCTCTCAGGCGGCGAGGCTCAGCGGATCAAGCTCAGCCGCGAGCTCTCCAAGCGGCCCACAGGCCAGACGCTCTACATCCTGGACGAGCCCAGCGTGGGGCTTCACGCCGCCGACGTGGACAAGCTGCTGAAGGTCCTCAACCGTCTGGTGGACAGGGGCAACACCGTAGTCATCATCGAGCACCAGCCGGACATCATCAAAGTGGCCGACTGGATCATTGACCTGGGCCCCGAGGGCGGCGACGCCGGCGGGGAGGTCGTAGCCGAGGGAACCCCTGAGCACGTGGCGGAGGTGGAGGAGTCGTACACGGGGCAGTTGCTGAAGAGGGTGCTGAGCAAGGAGGGGTAGGACATGCAGGTGACCATCAACCAATCACAACTGGAACTCGTCGAGGGTGACATCACGAAGCAGGACACTGAGGCCATCGTCAACGCGGCCAACCCGAGCCTGATGGGCGGGGGCGGCGTAGATGGGGCCATCCATCGGGCGGCGGGGCCGGGGCTTCTGGAGGAGTGTCGCACCCTGGGCGGCTGCCAGACCGGCGATGCCAAGATCACCAAAGGCTATCGGCTCCGGGCGAAGCACGTCATCCACACTGTGGGGTCAGTCTACTACCGCGACGGTGAGCGAGCGCCGGAGCTGCTGACCAGCGCCTACCGCCGCAGCCTGGAGGTGGCTTCGGAGAACGACGTCCGCTCCGTCTCTTTCCCCTCCATCAGCACGGGTGCCTACGGCTACCCGATGGAAGAAGCCGCTCCCATAGCCCTGCAAACGGCCATCAACTACCTCGAGTCGCACACCGACATTGAGCTGGTGCGCTTCGTCCTTTTCGGCCAACGTGCCTATCAGGTCTACGAGGAAGCGCTCCAGGAGATTGTAGTACAGCGCTAGCAGGAGGATTTGATGTCACAACGTCACTACGACGTCATCATCGTCGGCGCCGGGCCAGCGGGGATTTTCACCGCTTTGGAGTTGTCGTCACAGGCGAAGCTGGACATCCTGATGCTGGAAAAAGGCCCTGATATCGAAAAGCGGCATTGCCCGGCTCGTGAGCTTGGCAAGGGCTGTGCCCACTGCAATCCCTGCAGGCTCCTGTGCGGCTGGGGAGGGGCCGGGGCTTTCTCAGACGGCAAGCTAACTCTCTCGCCAGCGGTGGGCGGACACCTGGCAGAATCGTTGGGTGACGAGGAAGCCAGTGCCCTGATTAGAGAGGTTGATGAGACTTTCGTCAAATTCGGCGCAACGGGGCCCATTTACGGCACCAACGCCGACGACATAGAGCGACTCGAAAAACGAGCGGCCTTGGCGGGGCTAAGGCTCATCTCCGTCCCCATCCGCCACCTGGGCACGGAGCGAAGCGGCGAGATCTTGACTGCCATGCGGGACGAGCTGGCAGGCCGTGGGGTGGAGATCAGAACCAGAACCCAGGTGTCCAAAATCCTGGTCGAGAACTGGCAGGCGGCGGGGGTGGAGACGGCCAAAGGGGAAGTCATCGAGGGCAAATACGTAGTAGTGACTCCTGGCCGGGAGGGAGCATCCTGGCTGAAGGAAGTGGCTAAACAGTTGAACCTCTCCCTTAGCCGCAACCCCGTTGACCTGGGCGTGCGGGTGGAGTTGCCAGCCGAGGTGCTGGCCCCCATCACCGATCTGGTGTACGAGCCCAAGCTGCACTACTACTCCCGCGCCTTCGACGACAAGGTACGTACGTTCTGCATGTGTCCGTATGGTGAGGTAGTGACCGAGTACGCGGACGAGGTGATGACCGTCAATGGCCACAGCTATGCCAGCCGCAGGACCGAGAACACCAATTTCGCCATCCTGGTGAGCAAGACCTTCACCGAGCCCTTCAAGGAGCCCATCGCTTACGGTAAGTACATCGCCAGCCTGGCCAACTTGCTGGGCGACGGTGTCATCGTGCAGAGGCTGGGCGACCTGCAGCAGGGGCGGCGCTCGACGCCTGAGCGGCTGGCCCGCAGCCTCGTCACCCCTACTCTGAGAGATGCCACTCCCGGCGACCTGAACCTGGTGCTGCCCTATCGCTACGTAGTGAACGTCCTGGAGATGCTGGAGGCCCTGGACAAATTGGCTCCTGGCGTCAACTCGCGCCACACCCTGCTCTACGGCGTGGAGGTCAAGTTCTATTCATCCCGGCTTGAGCTGAGCAAATCCCTGGAGACCGAGGTGGAGAATCTCTTCGCCGCTGGCGACGGGGCGGGCGTGACCCGTGGCCTGGTGCAGGCCTCAGCCTCAGGGTTGGTAGTGGCAAGGGAGATCCTGGCTAGAGGATGAATAGCCAAACTCCAAACCTCAAACTCCAAACTTCAAAGGAGTCCATCATCGCCAAGCTGCGGGGAAGGCTTAAGCTCGACCAGCAGACCGCCGCAGAAATCCTGGAATCTCCGGAGATCGAATATGAGCTCTCCGATATTCCGGCGAAACAGCTTCGGCAACTCACAAAGGCTCGCAGCGGATCGCCAGAGCCGCTGCCTGCCTGCCGGATCTGGCGATCCAGCAGGAGCGGGTTGTGAGATGAAACGTTACCACATCTGGACTATCGGCTGTCAAATGAACACCGCCGACTCGCGGCGAGCGGCAGAGGAGCTGGAACGCCTGGGTTACCGCTGGACGAAGCAGGCCGATGCCGCAGACCTCGTCGTCCTCAACACTTGCGTAGTGCGGCAAAGCGCCGAGGACAAGGTGCTGGGCCGCCTCAGCTCCCTCAAGCCCCTCAAGAAGAAGCGCCCCGAAGCCGTCATCGCCGTGATGGGCTGCCTCGTGGACGACGTCCCCTCCCTGAAACAGAGTTTCCCCTACGTGGACGCCTTCCTCAAACCCTCCGACGTCGAGGGGCTCCTGGAGTTCGTCCAGACCCGCCAACCCACTCCACGCTCCACGTTTCACGTTTCACGTTTCACGTTTCCAGTATCCTGCTACGTTCCGATTATCGAGGGCTGCGACCACTTCTGCACCTATTGCATCGTCAGGCTGCGGCGAGGGCGGGAACGAAGCCGGCCGGTGGACGAAATCGTGGAAGAGACGGAATGTCTGGTGCAACGCGGGGCACGCGAGGTCACCTTGTTGGGTCAGAACGTGGACGCCTACGGCCACGACTTGCCAGGCCAGCCCGACTTGGCCGACCTCCTAGCTGCTGTTCACGGAATCGAAGACCTGTGGCGCATCCGCTTCCTGACCTCCCATCCCGCCGACATGAAGGAACGGATCATTGATGCTGTGGCTACCCTCCCCAAGGTCTGCGAGCACATCGAGATCCCCGTCCAGTCGGGCGACGA
>CAYNWI010000169.1:0-5902 GCA_964400825.1 uncultured Anaerolineae bacterium
TCTTCGTCGGCAATGTACAGGCGAACCAGGCTGATGAGGAAGATGCCACTCGGTTTGGCCAGCTTGAACTGGACGGTGTAGTCGTCGAGGGCGGTGGCGCTTTCGACAGTACCCAGGAACACGTAGGCGTATCCCTCGCCGATCGCTAGCATCCGGTTCATGCTGAAGGCGACGTCGCCGGCTGTCAGCTCGCTCCCGTTGTGGAACTTGATCCCCTTCTCGAGATGGAAGGTCCAGGTGAGACCGTCAGCGGAGGTCTCCCAGCTCTCCGCCACGTGGGGAACGACCCCGCCTTCGGTGGTGGGGAAGACGAGGGTGTCGTACAGGTTACACAGAGAGGACGAACTGGAGAAGTCAGACCCCACCGCAGGGTCTATGTAGGTGGGCCAGGAAAAGGTGATCCTGAGGATCGTCTTCTCAGGGGGCGGTGGTGGGGTAGGGGTGGCCTCAGCCGCCGGCCGCGGGGTGGGCGTCGGCGTCGCTGCTGGACCCGCACACGACGCCACCAGGCCAACGAGCAGGGCCAATACCATCATTGCACTCAGAACACGTAAGGTTCTCATTTTTCCTCCTTCTAAATGGTTGGACAAACTTGGGTAAGTATAGGGTATGGTAAGTGAGTCTATCTCGCGCCATCACCTCCTTTCTTTCTGACGAGTAACCTACCCCCCAAGCTCAGCCTTTGAGATGGGGGGCGACGCTACCCATACGACGATGCATTCTTCGTCTCCCTCGTTTCGCCAGGAATGAGGCTGGTGTGTCTCATAATGGATACTGTCCCCGGCCTTCAATACAAACATCTCTTCGCCCACAGTAACCGTCAATTGGCCTTTGAGAACAAAGCCGCACACCTCTCCTGGATGAGTGGGAGGATGCTCTCTTGATGCACCCGGCTGACACACCAGGCGATACGGTTGTATCTTCGCGCCCGGCAGATCCGCCGACATAAGCTCTACAACGGCATCGGCTGTGCCCTTGAGCCTTCTGCCCTGGTTCGATCTGATGGGACTGGGAGAGGTCATATCGTCCTCAAAGAAATAGACCACTTCCACATCCAGCGCCCTGGCAATGGCTGCCAGTCTGGGTAAGGAGGGCATGGCCACGCCTCGTTCGATCTGAGACAAATAGCTGGCCGACAAACCGGCTTGTTGGCCTAACTGGACCAGGGTAAGTCCTTGCTCATTACGCAAGGCTTTGAGGCGTTCTCCGAGATCCTGCACAACTTCTCCTCATCGTGTTGATTGGCAGCTCACAAGTCTCAGGAGTTTGCGATTCCCTCCATCGCTAGAAAACAGGTGGAGTAATCACACAAAAGGCCATCATCGGGCTGTCGCCCGGGTTCTCCATACGGTGCCTTACTGTGGATTTGAAATGCATGCTATCGCCCGGTTTCAGATAATAGATCGCATTGCCAATCCGCAGGCGTAGGGTCCCCTGCAGCACGTAGGTAAACTCTTCACCAGGATGAGAGCGGAATTCGTCAGATGGCAAGGTCCCATCCACGGGGTCCATCTGTACCAGCAGAGATTCGAGCTTTCGATGGGGGGAATTGGTCGAGAGAAGGGAGTAAGCGATGGAAGAGCCTTCGAAACGAAACATCTCACGTTCGTCGGCTCGGACGACTTTGGCGACAGAAGTCACCCTGGGGAAAAAATAGGTCGCCTTCACACCAAGGGCCTGGGCGATGGCATAGAGCATAGTTATGGAGGGTACAGCCTGATTTCTCTCCACCTGGGAGAGGAAGCTGGGAGTACAACCCGCTCGGTCGGCTGCTTCTTCCAGAGTGAGCCGGTTATCCAGTCGTAACTGACGGATTTTCTGTCCCATGATGCGAATTGTAGTCTCCATACAAAAATTATACCACAACTACACTTCTCTGTCAAAACGTCGCACTTCACTTTTCACTCACATCACTGGCAGACCCTTCCGCGGCGCGAACCTCGACATCAGACAGCAACTCGATAACCCGCATCACCGCCGAGTGATCGAGGTCGCCCCACCCCTGCGCCTGCATCGCACCGAACAGCTCGTGAGCCAGGGCCGATGCCGGCAGCGAGAGGCCATAGGCCCGCGCCGTCTCACGGACGATGTTGAGGTCCTTGTAATGCAACTCGCTTCTGAACCCCGGCTCGAAGATACGCCTGATGACCCTCGGGCCGCGCACATCCATGACTCGTGACTGAGCAAAGCCCCCACTGAGCACCTGGACCACGATAGCCGGGTCTACACCCGCCTTGGCCCCCAAAACCAGCGCCTCGGCCATGCCGATCAGGTTCAAAGCGACCTGGATCTGGTTGCAGGCCTTCACCGTCTGCCCGGCGCCGTTGGGGCCACAGAGCACGATGGTCTTCCCCAGCACCTCAAAAATAGGCAGCACTTCGTTGAAAAGCTCCTCGTCGCCACCGACCATGATGGACAGCGTGCCCTCCTGCGCGCCCACGTCGCCGCCGCTGACCGGCGCATCCAGGCAGCGCACCCCTTTCTCGGCCAGTGCGTTGGCCACTTTCACCGCCACGGGTGGCGCGATGGTGCTCATATCCACATAGGCATCGCCCTCGCTTACACCCTCGATAAGGCCGCCCTCGCCCAGGGCCACCAGCTCCACGTCGGGCGAATCGGGCAACATGGTGATGATCAACTCGCTCCTGGATGCCACCTCTGCCGGGGAAAACGCCGGCTGCGCTCCCTCGGCAGCCAGCTCCTCCACTGGCTCACGGCTGCGATTGTGCACCACCAGCGAATAGCCCGCCTGGAGCAAGTTCCTGGCCATGGGCTTACCCATGACCCCTAGACCGATGAAACCGATGGTAGGCTTAGTCATTGAGAAAGCTCCTTTCTTTTACGCCTGCGCTTCCTGGGTTTGCGCTTCTTTAACTTTGGAGACCTGGCGGGTTTGGAAAACCTGCCAGGTCTATCATCAGGTGAACCGGCCTGTCTTCGCCACGACGTGTCCAGAGGGGCAGGCTCTTGAATGGGTAGCTCGGAAGGGTCCATGTCGGCCGGGTACCAGCCGCCAGGCTGCACCCGAACAGTTTGTACTTCTTTGAAGTCGTGGAGGTGCTCCCGCATCTCCGGGATGCCCATGGGTTGCTTCATATTTTCTCGCCAGGCCTGGCGCTCCATCGTACCCATTATCAAGTAGTCGTTGCCGATGACCGAAGGGTCGAGCTCGGCGAATAGCGCCGCCAGCAGTTCCTCAATCTGGTCCTGGTGCGCGATCAGCAGGTCGCAGTCGGGGCAATAGCGGCAGGTGTAGTTGAGCGCCACCGGATTCATCGGATCCACGTGGATGAACAGCGGCAGCTTGCGCTGCCTCATTTTCCGTTCACAACCGGGGCAACGGGTGAAACGGTATTCGGCGTAGGGATTCAGGATGAAGGTATATTGGGGTGGCAGTTTGCCGAGGCGAGTTTCTTGCTTTTTTGTCATGCGCATATTATACTACTCCTGAGGGCGATTGGCAATACTTCAAGAACAAGAACACTGGGAACATATCATGCCCTTGATACGTCTTATAGGTTAGCAGGCACGGCGCAAATCCCACACGTTTCGTTCCCATGCCTGCCAGGAGGACTCAGAATGCGACGCTTTTTCGGCTGCTTAACGGTTATGTCAATCTTCGTTGTTCTCTTCGTCACCCTTCTGGCCTGCGGGACAGGGCAACACAGCACTCCGCTGTCCCCGCATACGGCCACACCCACGGCTGAGCCGAGCACCGAGCCTGGACCCACCGCCGTTCCCCAGCCAGACGACACACCGACTCCCACAGGGGTGCCACCCACGCCCACGCCTCAGCCACCACCAACTGAGGAGGCACCCACGCCCAGCCCTGAGCCGTCCCCAACCAATGAGGCAGCGACGGCCACACCTCCTGCACCTCAGAGCACACCCCACCTGACGGCTGCCGTGCAATCGCCAAGCGGCGAGGCATTGAACAGTGTCATTGACGGCAATGGCTTGCTTCTCGTGGCCCGCCTGGACAATCCAACGGACACCACTATCGAGGACGCGGTGCAATTTGCCCTGGACGGTATGGTTGAGCCTGTCGCCGCTTGCCAACTCCAGGCAGCGCCAGGTTCAAGCGGCACCTGCTCAGCGGTCGTGTCCGCCGATGGCTGGGCGTGGCAGGATCACCGGCGCGTTCAACAGCGCACTCTGTGGGCAACGCTAGAACAGCAGCAACTCACGGCCTCGGTCAGCGTGGCCGTGCAGCCCAAGCCTGTGGTGCTGGTCCACGGCACAAACTCTGGCGCCTGGGCCTGGCAGGCCTGGACTGATGTAGATGGCTTCCTGGCCGCTTCTGGACTACCGGGCTTCGCTGTTGGCGATGGCCAGTTTGGGATTGAGCCTATGGACATCGGCGACTTCGACCAGCCGCGCCACTCCACCAAGACCATCGCTGAGAACGCAGCCATCCTGGCCCGCTACGTGGAGGCCGTCCGGCAGGCGACGGGCGCTGAACGGGTGGACATCGTAGCCCACAGCATGGGTGGTCTCATCTCCCGCCACTACGTTGCCACCCTGATGCCCATAGTGGAACGCCCAGGGCTACCGCCAGTGCCAGTCGTGAACCAGTTGTACATGCTCGGAACCCCCAACGCTGGAACGACCTGCGCCGTCGTACCAGCCATCCTGGGCCTCTACGCGCCAGCTTCCACGCAGTTGACGCCGTCCTACGCGCAGCACATCTTCAACCGCGACATCAACGACCCCAGGAGCGTCCCCTTCTTTATCCTGGCCGGTGATCCCATCCAGGATTACACCGCCCTGGTGTGCACCGTGGTGCCCACCGACGTGTACGTATCCGTCGCCAGCGCCACCACTGCGATCCCTGTGATCGTTACGCAAATGCCAGTGCTTCACGGCAAACAGACCCAGTCGCCTGAGGTATTCGACGTGGTGTTTCAGAGCCTGGCCCGGGGCCCGGATGAGTACCCCATTCCCCTTCCAACGGAGCCTGTTCCATCCCCAGAGGATGTGGACAGCTTCCAGACCGCTGCCCTCCAGAGCGGGACGCTGGACCCAGACAAGCCCGTCACCCTGCTGCTGAACGTGGATCAAACCGAAGCGCTGAGCATTATGCTCTACAATCCCACCCAGGACGTGGACATGGCCATCACGACCAGTCGCGGCCGCGAAATCCGCCCGGATACGGCCCCGAAACTACCCGACGTCACCCTGCGCCAGGAAGATGATCCGAGCACCCCTGCGACCAAGGGCTTTCGCATCACACGCCCGGAGATAGGCAGTTGGAAGGTGCTGTTGACCCCGACGGCCAGGCTGCCGAAAGAGGGGAGCTTGTGGGCGGTGGCCGTCTTCGTGCAGAGCGACCTGCGACTGGAGGCCGAGGCCCGGCCAGCGGTGGTCCAGCCAGGCGAGGCCGTCGTTTTGCGGGCAGTGCTGACAGGCCCCAGCGACGTGACCAGCACGAAGGTGAACGCCGTGATTCGGGACGCTGGAGGCCAGGTGGTGGCAGAAGCATCTCTCTTCGACGACGGCGCTCACGAGGACGACGAGGCAGGCGATGGGGTGTTCGCTGGAACGTGGACCGCCCAGACCGCTGGCCTCTACACCGTCGCCCTCACTGCCGTGGGCCAGCGCACGGATGGCACTGCCTTTCAGCGGGTGGCGGTCATAGCTGTGCAAGCCAACTGACACCGCAACCACTTTACTGCAAACTACGACCGCCTGATCCGATTGCCTGCCACGAAGGTAAAGCCCCCAGAACCCCCGTTCTCCTCGATTAGCTTCAGTATCTCTTCCCTGGTGTACTCGCTCATTACCGGTCCTCGACGTTGGCTTCAGCATCCACATTGATGGCTTCAGGGGGTGGGGTGAACCCTTCTGGCCATGATGTGGTAACGTTGTTGTACTCAGCACCCCTCATGTCGGCCCCTCGGAG